>CABSMZ010000209.1 GCA_902478875.1 uncultured Collinsella sp. | reverse complement strand
GGCTCGGAGATGTGTATAAGAGACAGCCCTCATATAAGTCTGTCCCCAATGAGTGCAAAAAGGCGCCCTCCGTAGGGGGCGCCTTTGGTAAGTTCTATGTGAACGCGAGGTCTTTGACCCGGAGAGTCCGAGGTACTTGTTGGTAAGACCTTATTTAGGAGCGCGCAACCTTGCCAGACTTGAGGCAGGTGGAGCAAACGTTCATCTTACGACGGTGACCATCGACGACGACGTAGACGCGCTGGATGTTGGGGCGGAACTTACGGTTGGTGACGCGGTGAGAGTGGCTGATGGAGCGACCGGCAACGGGGTGCTTACCGCAAACTTCGCAAACTTTGGACATAACTGACCCTCCTTGGGCGACAAACGAACATGTCGCGTTAACAAACAAGCCTGAACTATAGCACAGAAGTCGCTCCCTGTGCGCAATCTACACAGAGATATTCCTCTTTTGGCGATAGTGCCCACGCTACGGCCCTGGACGTAGATCCGATTTGCGTGCAGCAGAGGGGATTATGCCAGCTCGTGCGTGTGTTTTCAAGCTCGTCCCACAAATATATATAGGTTTATGGAGCATTGGGCTCCGTTTACGGATTGCTCTGTATTTATGCTCGCAATTAAGCCCGAGGTTGGCTACACTATCCCTTGACCATTAAAGGGGTACGAGATACCCACATGGAATTACATAGCTGCCAAAGAGCAGCCTTTCCTGTGGGTGTCTGGTCCGCTTTAAGCGGTCGGGCATCTATTTTTTTGACTGTGTCAGCAGTCAAGACATGTGAGGAAGGAGATCGATGGGCACGACTTCCCCCAAGGCGGTCATTATGGACGAGACCGCCGTCAATCGAGCGATGACTCGCATCGCGCACGAGATTCTCGAGCGCAACGAGGGCTGTGAAGACCTCGCTCTGGTTGGCATCGTCACGCGCGGCGACCTTCTGGCAAAGAAGCTCGCCGAGGAGATCAAGGAGATCGAGGGCGTCGAAGTTCCGCTCGGCAGCCTGGACATCAGCTTCTACCGCGATGACTACGCTACCAATTTCGCTCCCGCGATCCACGCTACCAACATTCCCTTCAGCGTCGACGGCAAGCGCGTCGTGCTGGTGGACGACATCCTGTATACGGGCCGTACCATCCGCGCCGCTCTCGACGCCGTCATGGACCTGGGCCGTCCGAGCCGCATTGAGTTGGCAGTCCTCGTTGACCGCGGCCACCGCGAGCTCCCCATCTCGCCGGACTTTGTCGGCAAGAACGTTCCCTCGTCGCATGAGGAGAACGTGCATCTATATATGAAGGAAGTCGACGGCCACACCGCCGTCGAGATCAACGACGTCGCGCCGGGCTCCCACGTGGGTTCTGCGCCGCTGGGAGGTGAGTAGTACCGTGGCGTTCAACCATAAGCACCTGATCGACATTACCGAGTACTCCGAAGAGGATATCAAGCTCATCCTCGAGACCGCCAAGGCGTTCTCCGAGGTCAACGAGCGTGCGATCAAGAAGGTCCCCACGCTCAAGGGCAAGACCATCGTCAACATGTTCAACGAGCCCTCGACGCGCACCCGCAGCTCCTTCGAGCTTGCCGAGAAGCGCCTTTCGGCCGATAGCCTTAACTTTGGCGGCTCCTCGACCTCTACGGTCAAGGGCGAGAGCCTCGTCGACACCGTCGAGACCCTCAACGCCTATAAGATCGACTGCATCGTCGTGCGCGATAAGCACGCCGGTGCTCCCTACATCGTCACGCAGAACTCGCCCGCGAGCGTCATCTGCGCCGGTGACGGCAAGCACAACCACCCCACGCAGGCCCTTCTCGACCTGTACACCATCTGGGAGCATAAGGGTGACTTCCACGGTCTGAAGGTCGCCGTCGTCGGCGATATCTCACACTCCCGTGTCTGCGGCTCGCTGATTCCCGCCCTTAAGATCATGGGCTGCGAGACCTACGCCGTCGCCCCCGGCACGCTGCTGCCGCCGGCGCCCGAGGTTCTGGGCTGCGACCACGTGACGAGCGATCTCGATTCTGTCCTGCCCGAGCTGGACGTTGTCTACATGCTGCGCGTGCAGCAGGAGCGCCTCGAGGGTGCCCCGTTCCCGACCATTCGTGAGTACCACAAGCTCTTCGGTCTGACCAAGGACCGCGAGAAGCTCATGAAGCCCGACGCAATCATCTGCCACCCGGGCCCCATCAACCGCGGCGTCGAGTTCGACTCCTATATGGCCGACCACCCGCAACGCTCCGTCATCCTGGAGCAGGTCTACGCCGGTATCTGCGTGCGTATGGCTATCCTGTATCTGCTGCTTGGAGGTGCCGATAATGGCCTTGCTTCTTAAGAATGCCCACGTCGTCGACCCGTCCGTCGAGCTTGACGGTGTCGTTGACGTCCTGATTGACGGCGACAAGATCGCCGAGGTCGGCGAGAATCTCGCCGTCGAGGGAGCCGAGGTCCGCGACCTTTCCGGCAAGTACCTCGTCCCCGGCCTGGTGGATATGCACTGTCTCTGATACACATCTGACGCTGCCGACGACGGAG
>CABSMZ010000208.1 GCA_902478875.1 uncultured Collinsella sp. | reverse complement strand
CTAGTACGGTCTCGTGGGCTCGGAGATGTGTATAAGAGACAGGTCGTGAGCAGGACTGTAGAGCAGGAAACTTTGCCCGCGGCCCCCGCTGGGAATAGCAAAAGGGCGGCCCCTGTCCGGAGTCGCCCTTGTTGAGCTGATTATGTTTAGCTGTTACTCGGCGTCGTGGTGACGGCGGGGCTTTCGGCCTCCGTTGTCGCCGGGACGACGCGGACGGTCGCCGCGCTCGGAGCGCTCGCGACGCGGACGCTCACGGCGCTGGAAGTGCTCGCCGTCGCCCTCGGAGGCACCCTCGGCGCGAGCCGGGGCCTCGGGCTTGTCAAGACGATCGAGCGAGATCTTGCCACGATCGTCGACCTCAATGACGACGACCTTGACCTCGTCGCCGACGTTGAGGACGTCCTCGACCTTCTCCACACGGCCCTTGGCGACGCGGGAGATGTGCAGCAGGCCATCCTTGCCGGGCAGCAGGTTAACGAAGGCGCCGAAGGGCTGGATGGAGACCACGCGACCGGTGTACTCCTCGCCCGGCTCGGGAACCTTGATGATGAGCTTGATGCGCTCGACGGCCTGGTCGACGGACTCGCCGGTGCCGCCGACAAAGACGGTGCCGTCCTCCTGGATGTCGACCGAAGCGCCGGTCTCGTCCTGGATACCGCGGATGACCTTACCGCCGGAACCGATGACGTCGCGAATCTTGTCGGTCGGAACCTGGATGGAGACGATACGCGGAGCGGTGCTGCGCGTGGTGTGGCGCGGCTCGGGGATCACATCGAGCATCTTCTGCAGAATGAAGGCACGACCCTCCTTGGCCTGCTGCAGGGCGCGGGCCAGGATGTCGAAGGTAAGGCCGGTGGCCTTGTTGTCCATCTGCAGAGCGGTAATGCCCTCGGTGGTGCCAGTGACCTTAAAGTCCATGTCGCCCAGGAAGTCCTCGAGACCCTGGATGTCGGACAGGACCACGGTCTTGCCCTCCTCCTGGATCAGGCCCATGGCGATACCGGAGACCGGGCGCTTAATGGGCACGCCGCCGTCCATAAGGGCGAGCGTGGAGCCACAGGTCGAAGCCATCGAAGAGGAGCCGTTGGACTCCATGACCTCGGAGACGACGCGGATGGCGTAGGGGAACTCGTTCTCGTCGGGAAGCACCGGAAGCAGAGCGCGCTCGGCCAGATTGCCATGGCCGATCTCGCGGCGCTTGGGGCTACCCATGCGGCCAGTCTCGCCGGTGCAGAACGGCGGGAAGTTGTAGTGGTGCATGTAGCGCTTGCCCTCGGTGGGCTCGATGGTATCCAGACGCTGGCCCTCGTTGAGCATGCCGAGCGACAGGACAGAAAGCACCTGGGTCTGACCACGCTGGAACAGACCGGAGCCGTGAACGAGCGGCAGGTAGTTGTCCTTCACCATGATGGGACGAATCTCGTCGGCGGCACGGCCGTCGACGCGCTCGCCGGTCTCGACGACCATGGTGCGCATGGCCTTCTTCTCGAGCTTCTTGAGCGCCACGGGGATCTCGCGCTCCCAAGCGGCCTGCTCCTCCTCGGTGAACTCGGCGCGGATGGACTCCTTCAGAGCCTCGACCTTACCGATACGGGAGAGCTTGTCGGCGTCGCGAAGGGCGGCAGCCATCTCGTCGTAGTGGGCGAAGATGCGCTCCTGGACCTCCTCGACGGGCTGGTCGAGCGGGTACTCCTTCTTGACGATGGGGCCGTTGACCTGCTCCCACTCGGCGACGAACTCGTCCTGAGCCTGGCAGAAAGCAGCAAGGGCCTCCTGGCCAAACTTCATGGCGGCGAGCATGTCGTCCTCGGAGATCTCCTCGGCGCCGGCCTCGACCATCGAGATGAAGTCGGCAGAGCCGCCCAGCTCCAGGTCCAGATCGGAGTTCTCGCGCTCCTCGTAGGTGGGGTTGACGATAAACTCGCCGGTCTCCACGTTACGGCCGATGCGCACGCAGGCAAGCGGGCCCTCGAAGGGCACGCCGCCGAGCGTCATGGCCAGGGAAGCACCCATGACGTTGATGACGTCGAAGGGGTTGACCTGGTCGGCGACGAGCGAGGTGGCGACGATGTGCACCTCGTTGCGGAAGCCGTCCGGGAAGCTCGGGCGAATCGGACGGTCGATCATGCGCGCGGTGAGCGTGGCCTTCTCGCTGGGACGGCCCTCACGCTTGAGGTAGCCACCCGGGATGCGGCCGGCGGCGTACATCTTCTCGTTGAAGTCGACGGTCAGCGGGAAGAAGTCGTAGTTCTTGCGCTCCTTGGAAACGACCACGGTATCGAGCATCGTGGTGTCGCCTTGCTTGACCAGACAGGCGCCGGTGGC
The DNA here is from genome assembly GCA_902478875.1 of uncultured Collinsella sp. Taxonomy (GTDB): domain Bacteria; phylum Actinomycetota; class Coriobacteriia; order Coriobacteriales; family Coriobacteriaceae; genus Collinsella. The sequence continues at coordinate 248 of CABSMZ010000208.1, read as the reverse complement.
CTGCTTGGCAAGCTCGCCGGACTCAAAGGTGTAGGTCTTGCCGTACAGCTCAAAGGTCTTGGATACGAGTGTCATTGTTCTCCTTTACCCCGCAGACCCCTTGTCTGCGGGCTTCTCATGTGACGCGAGCCCCCTGCCCCCGCCACGCTTCAGAGCGTGATTGTTCACGCCCTTACACAAAAAGAGCGCCCCGCTGCGCAGGACGCTCTTAGCACTGTCTCTTATACACATCTCCGAGCCCACGAGAC
>CABSMZ010000207.1 GCA_902478875.1 uncultured Collinsella sp. | reverse complement strand
GTGTATAAGAGACAGGAATAGCCCCCATCGCGACGGTCGGCGACAAAGCCCTCCACGACCTGACGAGTCACCTCATCAAAAGACATGATGCCCGCCCGCTCCAGATACGCGCAGTACGTCGTCAGGTCACGACGATAGGCCGCAATCGTGTTGCGCGCCAAACCCCGCTCGACCGCGAGGTAATCGAGATACTCCCCCGCCGCCACGGCGAGCGACGAGGGAGTAGCTTCGGTATGTTCTTTGTTCGCCGGCACCCTTAGTCCGTAGCGAGGTTCATGGGCGTCACCTGCAGGCGATCGACGCCCTCGTGCTGACCGATCGAGGCACGCACGAACTCTCGGAACAGCGGCTGCGGGTTGGTCGGACGGCTCTTGAACTCGGGGTGAGCCTGGGTTGCCACATACCAAGGATGCACGTCGCGCGGCAGCTCGACCATCTCGACCAGGCGCTCGTCGGGCGACAGACCCGAGATAACCAAACCGGCGTCCTCAAGCTGGTCGCGGAAGGCGTTGTTGAACTCAAAGCGGTGACGGTGACGCTCGTAGACGAGCTCCTCGCCATATGCCTCGCGAGCAAGGGTATCGGCGGCGAGCTTGCACGGATAGGCGCCCAGGCGCATGGTGCCGCCCTTCTCGGTCACGTCCTCCTGCGAGCTCATCAGATCGATGACGCTAAATGGGCCGTCCGGATCGAACTCGGAGGAGCTGGCGCCGGCAAGGCCGACGACGTTGCGGGCGAACTCGCACACGGCCACCTGCATACCCAGGCAAATGCCCAGATACGGAATCTTGTGCTCACGGGCAAACTCGGCCGCGAGGATCTTGCCCTCCAGGGCGCGCTTGCCAAAGCCGCCGGGGACCAGGATGCCCGAGGCGTCGCCCAGAACCTCGGAGACATTCTGCTCGTCGAGGCTCTCGCCGTCGACCAGTTGGACGTCCACATGGCGATCGTAGAAGACGCCCGCATGGTGCAGGGCCTCGATAACCGACAGGTACGCATCGGGCAGCTGCGTGTACTTGCCCACGACGGCGATCTTCACCTTGTCGGCGTGATGGTTGGCGTGATTCTGTTTGCGCAGGAACTCATTCCACTCGCTCATGTCGCGCTCACGCGGGTCCAGACCCAGGCGCTCGCAAATGCGCAGGTCAAAGTCCTGCTCGGCAAGCAGCTGCGGAACATCGTAAATGCTCGCGCAGTCCTCGTTGGTAAAGACGCAATCGGTGTCGACGTCGCAGAAGCTTGCGATCTTCCCGCGGATAGCGTCATCGATATGGTGGTCGGAGCGCAACACGATAATATCGGGCTGGATGCCAAAGCTGCGGAGCTCCTTGACGGAATGCTGCGTGGGCTTGGTCTTGACCTCGTGGGCGGCGGCGATATAGGGAACGAGCGACACGTGGATGTAGCAGACGTTCTCGGGGCCGGCCTCCTTGCGGTACTGACGAATGGCCTCGACAAACGGTTGGGACTCGATGTCGCCGATCGTGCCGCCCAGCTCGGTGATGACTACATCGGAGCCGGTCTGCTCCTCGATGCGGCGGAACTTATCCTTAATGGCATTGGTGACGTGAGGAATCACCTGCACGGTACCGCCCAAAAAGTCGCCGCGACGCTCGCGGGCGATGAGGCTTTTGTAGATGGCACCGGTCGTAAAGTTGGAATCGCGGGTCAGGTTCTCATCAATAAAGCGCTCGTAATGACCCAGGTCCAGGTCGGACTCGTAACCATCCTCGGTTACAAAGACCTCACCATGCTGGAACGGGCTCATGGTACCGGGGTCGACGTTCAGATACGGGTCGGCCTTCTGCATCGTTACTTTGTAGCCACGCGACTTGAGCAGACGGCCCAGCGAGGCCGCGGTGATACCCTTGCCCAGGGACGAAACCACGCCACCGGTTACGAACACATGCTTGGTCATATTGAGTTACCTGCGCTTCCCGTAGAAGTTGTTTATCCACATCTTACGGGTCTTCATTGTAATACTCGCGCCGCGGACCGTCCGCAATTTTTCTCGCGTGCGATTGCATTTCTCAATCTTGAAACAAAACGCCGCCCGGTTTCCCAGGCGGCGTCGCTATGGCAAGGGTTACATGCTGCTATCGATCAGCAACCTCGTCCTCAAGCATTTCTTGAACGAGCATGCCGGTACGGACGCCCTCAAGATACCACTCGCCACGTTCGGTGAGGCAAATGCCATTTGCAAGCTGACCGCCGTCGTCGCTATAACGCGAGACGACATCAATCATGCCTTCGGAATCCAAGCGATCGATTGCGGCGCGGGCACGATACGGCGAAACCCCCACGCGCTCGGCAAGCGTTTTGCGCGAGAAACCATACGGCCCGCCATTGTCTTCGGTTTGCTGGTCGATCTCCATCAACACCAGCACCTCGACACGCTTCATATCGTTGACACTCGCACGACCCTTGCCCGCCATAGCAGCCTCCTCAAACCGAGCACGAGCATCTAACGCGCCGTGCGCGACCGACACACCTCACGATGGCAGGTAATATCCATCATGCGGCATCCCGCTAAGGATGAAACAGTTACGGTTATTGTATACCTGTCTCTTATACACATCTCCGAGCCCACGAGACCGTACTAGAT
>CABSMZ010000206.1 GCA_902478875.1 uncultured Collinsella sp. | reverse complement strand
TTGCTCATAACGATGCCGCCGCCAACGTAGATACCCACATGACCGTAGATAAGGCCCGGAGCACCCGTGCCGCTGTGCGAGGAATCGGCCACGATCATGCCCACCTGCAGCGCCGAGCGGTCGGAGCTATAGCACCAGGCGTTGAACATGTCACACGCGTTGCCGCCAAAATAGCCCACGCCGGCATTGCGGAAGACATTGGTAACCCACGCCGCGCACCAGTTCTGACCCGGCGAAGGCGTGGAGTAGCACGCGTTGACGACGGCCTGCTGCTTGCCCGAGCCGGCATTCTGCTGCGGAGTTCCGGGCGCATACGATCCACCGCCCGAGCTCGAACCACCCGAGTAGGAATTGTTCTTGTTCGCGGCGGCCGCGGCAGCGGCGGCCTTCCTAGCGGCCTCCTCGGCCTGGGCGGCAGCGAGAATCTCGGAATCGCGCTGAGCCATGAGCTCCTTGACGTCGTCGGAAAGACCGTTCAGCACGGTCTGGACTTCTTGCTGCTTGGCCTGCATGTCCTGCATCTGGGCAGTCTGCTGGTCCTTGAGCTTCTCTAAGTCGGCCTTCTGCGACTCGAGCTCGGTCTTTTGCGCATCGAGCTCTTCCTGGATGGTCTGAATGTCCTCGATGGCGTCGCGGTCGCTCTTGTTGATCTTCTCAACGTAATGCGCGTTGGCGACGAGTTCCTCAAACGAGCCAGAGGCCAGCAGCAGCGACAGGATGTTCGTGCCGCCGGACTTGTAGCTGGCGGCCACGCGATCGGAAAGGTCGTTGCGCTTCTTCTTGAGCTCGGCCTTCTTTTCATCGATCTGGGCCTGCGTGTCGTCAATCTTGCCCTGGACATTCTCGATGTCGTTGAGGGTCTGGGCATTCTTGTTGGCCAGCGCCGCATACTCATTTGCGATGCTGTCGAGCTGGGCCTGAACCTCGTCGAGCTGGGCCTGGGCGGCATTCAGTTTATCGGTGGTTTCTTTGGAAGCCTCCGCCGCATGGGCGCGAGCGGGCAGGCCAAAAAGAACTGCCGCAGAAGCGGCGCCGAACAGGGCCTTGAGGGCAGTGCGGCGCGAGAGCTCCTGGGAAAGGATGGAATCGCTGTTTGGTGACATATGTACTCCGTTACATGCTTATTTATATGTCGCTCAACTCATACATATTAGCGTACATATGGCGCGTCCCAACGATTTCCACGAACGGCAGGAAACTGCAAGGTCAGCGGCTCGTAAGCAAATGCCAAAGATCAGGTTATGCGTACGCAAGCTCTTCTATGAGTACGTTAGCACAATCCTCTGCTTTTCCTACGGCGCACGATTTGGGCGTCCCTGCCTGCGCTATACTCCCCTGAAGAAGTGTTCCTGATTCGATAGGAGACTACATGTCCAAAGCACTCGACCCCAAAGACACCTGTGTCCTCGTTACCGGTGGCGCCGGTTTTATCGGCTCGCACACCGTCGTTCAGCTGCTCGAGGGTGGCTACCAGGTCGTCATCGTCGATGATCTCTCCAACTCCAGCGCCGTCGCCGTCGACCGCGTCAAGACCATCGTGGGCGACGAAGCCGCCAAGAACCTCACCTTCTACAAGGCCAACGTGCTCGACCGCGATGCGATGAACAAGATCTTCGATACCCATCAGATCGACCGTGTCATCCACTTTGCCGGCTTTAAGGCCGTCGGCGAGTCGGTGAGCAAGCCCGTCGAGTACTACCACAACAACATCGAGAACACCCTGGTGCTCATCGACGTCATGCGCAACCATGGCTGCAAGTCCATCATCTTCTCGAGCTCCTCGACCGTCTACGGCGACCCGGACAACCCGCCCGTCACCGAGGAAGACCCCAAGAAGCCCGCAACCAACCCCTATGGCTGGACCAAGTGGATGATCGAGCAGATCCTTATGGACGTCCACACCGCCGACCCCGAGTGGGACGTCGTGCTGCTCCGTTACTTCAACCCCATCGGTGCTCATCCGTCGGGTCTGATCGGCGAGGACCCCAAGGGCATCCCCAACAACCTAGTGCCCTATGTCGCCCAGGTCGCCGTGGGCAAGCTCGAGGCCGTTCAGGTCTTTGGCAACGACTACCCCACCCCCGACGGCACCGGCGTGCGCGACTACATCCACGTGTGCGATCTGGCCTCTGGTCACGTTGCCGCCCTTAACTGGATGAACGGCAAAACCGGCGTCGAGATCTTTAACCTGGGCACCGGCACCGGCACCTCGGTACTCGAGGTCGTCGCCGCCTTCTCCAAGGCTTGTGGCAAGGAGCTGCCCTACGTGATCCGCGAGCGCCGCGCCGGCGACATCGCTGCCAACTGGTGCGATGCCTCAAAGGCCGAGCGCATGATGGGCTGGAAGGCCCAGTACGACATCGCGGACATGTGCCGCGATAGCTGGAACTGGCAGAGCCACAACCCCAACGGCTTCGCCGACGCCGAGTAGCAAAAACCTACATACCGTTCTTGCCCCGATCTCACGTTGTGAGGTCAGGGCTTTTTTTCATGGCATGTAGCCATTCGCCGAAAATCGACCAACTTTTTTATCTTGCCTGTACATGTTTAAACAACATGTTTTACAATAGGCGTATCGAATCAGAACATCGGAGGCGGACTGCACACCC
>CABSMZ010000205.1 GCA_902478875.1 uncultured Collinsella sp. | reverse complement strand
CATCCAGGCCCTGCTCCACCACGTGGCGCTGCAGGCGCTCAATATGCGTAGAGCCGCAGTCGACATTGATGTTAAAGCCGTCGGGCGCGGCATTGATCACGCGCACATCGGCGCCCAGTGCGTCGAACACCGGCTTGGCCACCGAGGATGCCGAGCCGTTGGCGCAGTCGATACCGATCTTGACGCCCTGCAGCGAAAAGTTCGCGCTGGCGATGAGCGAAGCAATGTAGCGGTTGCGACCCTGCATGTAGTCCACCGTGGCGCCGATGTGGTTGCCCGTTGCCAGCGGCACCTCGCTCTTGCCATCGATATAGTCCTCGATGAGCTCCAGTACGTCCTCGTCCATCTTAAAGCCGTCGCTGTTGACTAGCTTAATGCCGTTATCGCAAAACGGGTTGTGGCTCGCGCTGATCATGATGCCGCAATCGAAGCAGCCTTCCACAGTCTGATGCGCTACGCCCGGCGTCGGGATCACATGCAGCATATAGGCGTCCGCACCGCTCGCGACCAGGCCGCTCACCAGCGCCGCCTCAAACATATAACTCGAGCGACGCGTGTCCTTGCCCACGATCACGCGTGCCTTGCGCTCGCGGTTGGCGCCGTAATACCAGCCCACAAAACGGCCAATCTTATAAGCGTGCTCTACCGTCAGCCCAACGTTAGCCTCACCGCGAAAGCCGTCGGTGCCAAAGTACTTCATGCGCTCTCCTTACAAAATAGGGGCGAACAGATTGCCTGTCCGCCCCAAAATGGTACTCGATTATCTGCGCTACCAGAAAAACCCTACGCCGACGCGCTGTCGCGAGCCGCCTGGCATGTAGGAGTCTGACGCAGCGTAAGCGGCTTGTCCCCCGCCTCGGCTGACGTGGTCAGCGTATATGTGATCGTCGTCGTCTCGCCAGCATGCAGGTCAACGGTGCCCGAATAGAAGGGGATTCCATGCCACGTAGCGGCGCCAAGACCAAACTGGGTGCCCTCGACGGTCAGATCAGTAATGTTGCCGCCCGTCGGGGCAAACAACGAGACATTCAGACGCTCGTCGTCGCGCGCGGCATCGGGCGCGCTCGCCGCGACGTAGTCGGGCAGCTTGCCGGCCTCCTCCTGCGTCATGATGTTCGTCAGGGTAACGGTGATGCGATACGAGCATGTGCCGTCACCGTTCTTGATGCCCTGGCCAATCTGCGTATCGGCATTCAGGTACCAGTCGAGCTTGGAGAAGCTCAGGTTGTTAAAGTAGACACCAGCAACGGGATCTTCACTCGGGTCATCCGGATCGGGCAGCGAGGCGTCGATGTTCATCTCCTTGATAGCGTTCTGCTCGTCATCGTTTTTCATCCACGCGATCAGGCGGCCCTCTTCGGCACCGCGCTCAACGGCGCTGACAAGCTTCGTAACATCGACATCGCCGATACCGCCAAGGATCTTGTCGAAGGCAGCGCTGGCGACGGATGCAAAGATGCCGTCCGACTCCTCGACCGGATAGTTCCAGTACACATCGTGCATGAGGACCTTTGCGGCGTTGGTGCCGTCGACAACCGTTCCGTCGGGCAGCGACACGTTACCGACCAGGCCCAGCAGATACTGCAGGAACACCGGGTCGATACCAATGACGCCATCGACGTCCTGGCCATATTGAGATTTCCACAGGGCTGCGACACGCTGCGAGTTGCGGGGCCAATCAGGCGAATAGGTATTGCCCGAGTTGTACAGGTTACTGTGGTTGCCGAACAGCGCCTCATCCTCTTCGTCGACGCTCTCGACTGCCTCATCCTCGCTGAGTCCAATGCGGGGAACAAACTCGCCAATCGACATCTGGCCGTCGGTGACCGAAATCAGGCCCTGCGAACCGCCAAAGCCGCCGCAGGCACGAATCTCGACGTTGTTCATGGCATACACAAGGTAGTTGCGCGTCTGGCCGTTGGCGCCGAGCATCTGGGGAAGGACGGGGGCGACCTTCTCCGCCGCGTCAACCGCGCCGTTGAGGGTGGCAAAGCCGTCCTTGGCCTTATCGACCAGCTCGGTCACCTGGGAAATATGAGTATCGCCAATGCCCTGGATCTTCTCGTTGGCGCTCTTGAACACCTTCGAGCTGCTGGAAAGCGAATCGGCAACGGCCTGCAGCGCGGACACGTTAATCATGCCGTCCTGAAACAGCTTGCCGGGCGTGGCCTGCGAAAGGTTATCGGCCATGGGAACCAGCGCATTGCTCGAGACATCGGACAGGGCGTCGATCATGGTGCGGGCCGCATTGATGTCGCTGCCATACACCGGGATAAACGAAGCCGCCGTCCACAGCGGGCTCGAGGTCTCCGCCTTCATGCTGTCGCAAAGCTCATCAATCTTCTTCGCGTCGTCAGGCAGCGTCGAAAAATCACCCGACGTGACCTTGTCCTTAAGGCCACCGACAATCTCGACGGCCTCCTTCGCTTCACTCTTTACGGTCTTTGCCGAGTTAAGCAGCATAAAGCCGCTTGCGCCAAGCGCAACGAGAAGCACCGCGACTACAGCGGCAATAATGGCGCCGGTGTGACGCTTTTTGCGTTCGCCCTTGCGATGGCGATGACGGACCAGACCGTCAGAGGTCGAACTCGACGAAGCGTCGCTACCGTAG
>CABSMZ010000204.1 GCA_902478875.1 uncultured Collinsella sp. | reverse complement strand
CCGTCTGACCGAGACCTTCGGCGTTGACACCTCCGACGAGGCGCTGCGCAAGGCGGTCGCCGAGCACAACGAGGTCTGCGAGATCATCAGCGAGATCGCTGAGATGCGCAAGCTCGACAATCCGATCATCACGGGTTATGAGTTCCACATTCTCAACCTCGTGAGCTACGCCTGCCCGAAGGCGCTCATCCTGCCCTACCTGCGCGAGACGCTCGCTGAGCTCAAAAAGCGCAAGCCGGACGCCAAGAGCCCGTACCGTGCCCGCGTTGCCATCGTCGGCAGCGAGATTGACGATCCCAGCCTGACGAAGCTCATCGAGGGCTGCGGCGCGCTGATCGTGTCCGACCGTTTCTGCTTCGGCAGCACGCCGGGCCGCGAGGTCATCAAGCTCAACGACGAGGAAGACGTCCTGCGTCAGATCTGCCGCCACTACATGCAGACCAGCGAGTGCGCTCGTTACATCTCCGACGAGAAGGTGCACCAGCGCCGCGAGACGGCTGACCGTCTGGCGCGCGAGTACAAGGCGGACGGCATCATCTATGAGCAGATGAAGTACTGCGACTACTGGGGCTTCGAGCGTGCTCTGGCGAGCTACGTCATGAACACCGAGTACGGCTGGCCGGTCCTGAGTATCGACCGTGTGTATAACAACGGCTACTCGGGTCAGCTCCGCACGCGCGTTCAGGCGTTCGTGGAGAGCCTGGAGATCAAGAAGATCCAGAGAGAAAGGGGTGCCAAGTAATGGGCAAGGTGAAATATCCCAATCCAAAATTCTTCAAAGCGAAAGACAGAATGGACTGGGCTGCTCAGGCAGAGAACCTGAAACTGGTCGGCGGCATCTTCTGGGACATGTTCAAGGAGACCGACTGGAAAAAGTTCGGCGAGGGCTGGAAGAACATTCTCATTTCCGACCGTGACCGTATCAAAGAAGAGTACAAGGCCTTTGCGGCTGCCTCTATGAAGAATAAGATCGACCTCATCCTCAACGGTGAGCGTCACCTCGGCCGCCTGTATCGCGACGGCGCCATGTGCACCGTGCGTCGTGAGTGGCGCGGCATCAAGGACACGGTCTATGACTTCTATGAATGGGCTCGTCTGTGGGGCATGCTGCTCATGTCCTTCTCCAAGGACCTGATCCCGGCCATGAACCAGACGCTGTACTATCGCTGGATGGTGTCTTACTTCTGCTGCCACAGCTTCATGGACAAGAATATCCTCGGCCTGCGCGGCTCCAACCTGCGCATGAGCCACGAGCTCACCTACTGCATCTACCGCTACGTCGCTGAGAACCTTGTCATTCTTGCCAAGGGCGACAGACGCAACGGCAACAGCGCCGAGCTCAACAGCAAGCTCGTTCTGATCGACGAGATGACCATGGCGCAGATCATGGCCGGCTTCCCGACCCTGTACGGCATCCCGCATCAGCTGCTGCCGGTGTTCCTGGTCTCCGAGATCGACCAGCTCACCTGCATCCCGTACATCGACGCCGTCGAGTCCTTCGGTCTCCCGGCCGATACCTGCCCGGTTCCGACGTCCGAGTGCGGCGCGCTCGTCATCGACGCCCTGCCGCATCTGGGCAGCTGCTACATCTCCAGCTCCATGCCGTGTGACGGTTCCGTCATGGCATCCAGCTACTTCTCCCGCCGCTTCCCCGATATCCCGGTGCATCACCTGTGCTTTCCCGTCCGCTACGAGGACGAGCTGACGCTCGACGCCGCTGTCGAAGACGTCAAGGAGTGCATCCGCTTCATCGAGAAGCAGACCGGCGAGAAGTGGAACTGGGATTCTTACTTCACCGCAATGAAGCGCTTCAACACCGAGACCGACTACGAGCTGCAGAAGTGGGAGATTAACAAGACCGCTTATCCGCAGCTGATCGGACCCAGCTACGAGCTGTTCCGCAAGTGGTGCTACGAGATGGACGGCGGTCTCGATCCGCGTACCATCAAGTCCTGCGAGAAGGTCAACAAGATCCTCCTCAAGGGCTACAAGAACAAGGAGCAGGCCTGGCGCAACAAGATGCGCTACCGCGCCATCACCTGGAGCTGCCCGCCGCACTACTACGCCAACTTCTCCAACTGGCTGGCCAACAGCTGGGGCATCAACGTCGTCGTTGAGATGGAGTCCCTCAACTTCACCAAGCACCTCAACACCTCCGATGAGACCGAGGCGCTGCGCGACATGGCTCGTCTGTACGAGCGCATGGTCATGCGCCGCCACACCAACGGCGGTTACCACAACGTCGTCACCGAGCTGTGGCGTCAGTGCGAGGCTTGGAACACGGGCATCGTCATCATGTGGCAGCACGTCGCGTGCAAGAACATGGCTACCGTTCAGGGCCTGCTCGACGAGCAGGGCCGCGATTTGGGTCTGCACCTGATCTGGATCCCGCACGACCTGATGGATCCGCGTACTGTTTCGCGCCGCACCATGCGCGACACGGTCTCGAGCTATATGGACACCGTCATGAACGCCAAGCCGGTCGACGAGACGCTGCTCGACTTCGCAGACGATGTTTGCATGTAATCATTTATTGAATTGAAGGAAAGGATATAGATAACTATGAAATACTTTGGCGGATGCGACGTAGGTTCCACCTACACGAAGGCAGTCATTCTGGACGAGA
>CABSMZ010000203.1 GCA_902478875.1 uncultured Collinsella sp. | reverse complement strand
CGACGATGATGGTCAGAAGTCTGTATCCAAGCCGGCTCAGTATTACACCTATACGCCCGCCGAGACCTCTGAGGAGTCCTGCGATGAGTAGCGAAGCAACCTGCCCTATCACGCTGACCGTTGCCGGTGACCCGCGTCTCGCTCGCCTTGTGCGCATGACGGCAGCCAACGTTGGTGCCCTGTGCTCTATGTCTGTCGATCGCATCGAGGACATCCGCATGGCTGCTGAGGAGGCTTTCATCTTTGGTTGCACCGCGGTCGACTGCGATGACATCACCATCAAATTCGATGTCGATGAGACCCACGTTGGCATGACTATTACCTTTGGCGACCAGGCTACGGTCGATGAAGACGACCAGGCTGCGGTGTATGCCGAGCTCATCCTCGCGAGCGTGTGCGACTCCTACGAAAAGACTACGGCGCCCCTGACGCTTTCCCTCGACCTCAAGGCGGATATCTAATATGACCGAACGTTCCCGGAGCGGCAAGACCGCTTGGGACAAGGAGAAAACCCGCGAGCTGTTTCGTCGTTACAAGGAGACCGGTGATCCGAACGCCCGTGAGCAGCTCGTCATGTCCCATATGAACCTGGTAAGGTTTCTTGCCAACAAATTTAAGAATCGCGGCGAGCCGCTCGACGACCTCATGCAGGTCGGCTATCTGGGCTTGCTCAAGGCTATCGACCGTTTTGATCCCGAGCGCGGACTCGAGTTCACGACGTTTGCGACACCCACTATCCTGGGCGAGATCAAACGCCATTTTCGCGACAAGGGCTGGAGTGTGCGCGTACCGCGTCGTCTGCAGGAGCTCTCGGCCAAGGTCAACCAGGCTACTGACAAACTTACCAACGAGCTGCAGCGTTCGCCCAAGGTTGAGGAGATCGCTGAGTATCTAGATGTGACTGTCGATGAGGTCCTCGAGGCTATGGAATCGTCTTCGGCCTATACCTCGGTGCCCATCGAGGCTCCTGGTGCGTCCGATTCCGACGATGCCCCTTCGATTCTCGACCGTTACGCCGACGACGACAACGAGCTCGACTTTACCGATGACCGCCTAGTGATCGAGGAAGCCATCCGTGATTTCTCGCCGCGCGAGCGCGAGGTGATCGAGCTGCGCTTTGTGAAGGGCATGACCCAGATCGAGATCGCCAAGAAGCTGGGTATTTCTCAGGTGCAGGTTTCGCGTCTGCTGCGCCGCACGCTTAAGAAGATTCAGGACAAGATCGACCCCGACGGAGTGATGATTCGTTCATGAGTGAACACCCCCAACAAACCGATCGCGTGCTGCGCGACACCCGCATTCTGACGCTTCGCATTTGGGCTGTTGTCGGCTGCATTGTCATCGCCGCTGTCATCTTTAACCTTATGGGCATCCTGGCGCCGGTTATCGAGTTTCTCGCTGTTGGTTCCATCATTGCCTTTGTGATGTCCCCGATCACCAACTGGCTCGAGCACCATGGTGTGAATCGCGGCATCGGTTCGCTCATCGCGCTTATTGTGGTCGTTGCCGTGCTCGTCGGCGTCGTTTGCATCTTGTCGCCGATTCTCTTTGGTCAGATCATGGAAGTCCTGAGCCGCCTGCCCGAGCAGCTTCGTGTTGCCGGTGGCGACCTCAATGAGATGATCTCGCATGCCAAGACGCTCAACAACACGCCGCTCAAGGAGTATCTGGACGATAACCTTTCTTCGCTCGTCACGGTGGCGTCCAAGTATGTCTCACAGATTGCCGCCGAGCTTGGCCGCGGTGTATTCCCGCTCATTACCAATACGGCCTCGCAGCTGTTCGTCATCTTCCTGGGCTTGGTGCTTGCCTATTGGTTGGCCTGCGACTATCCCCGCATGCACCACGAGGTCTGCACCATCATTGGTCAGGAAAAGGAGACCTCGTACCGTTTTATGGTCGCGATTCTTTCGCGCTCGGTCGGCGGCTACATGCGTGGCATGGTTGTAACGTCGATCTGCGGTGGCATCCTCGCCTTCATCGGCTTTACGCTCATTGGCCATCCATACGCGGCACTCATGGCCATCTTCACCGGCATCATGCATTTGGTTCCGGTTGTCGGTCCCTGGGTGAGCGCGGCGATCGCCACGGTGCTCGGCTTTATGTTCAGCCCCATGTTGGCGTTGTGGACGCTTGTCGTGACCATGGTGGCGCAAAATGTCACCGACAACGTCATTTCGCCTAAGGTTATGCAGAGCTCGGTGCAGGTGCATCCCGTTATGAGCCTGACGGCCCTCGTTATTGGTTCGGCACTCATGGGCCCCATTGGCATGGTCATCGCCATCCCCTTGTGCGCGGCCCTCAAGGGCATTTTCGTCTACTACTTCGAGAACGAGACCGGCCGCCAGCTCGTGGCATATGATGGCGCCGTGTTTAAGGGCACGCCGTTTCGCGATGCCGAGGGCAACCCGGTCGCCGCCTATGACGCGCTTGGAGACGACACGTTTATCTACGAGTCCGAGCTCATTGGCAACGAGACCGCGCCCGAGGCCAAAGCTATGCCCAAGCCTGAGCTCGAGAATCCCTGGATTAAGCTCTCGGGTCTTCAGCCCGACGCGACAGGCTTTTTCAAGAACCCCTTCGCCAAGGATGACGATCTGTCTCTTATACACATCTCCGAGCCCACG
>CABSMZ010000202.1 GCA_902478875.1 uncultured Collinsella sp. | reverse complement strand
GTCGGCAGCGTCAGATGTGTATAAGAGACAGCCCCTGGGCACCACCGTCGAGGGCTATGTCATCGACACCGGCTCCGAGGTCATCGAGCTCGCCGAGCTCCAGGAGGCCTGGGAGAGCGGCATCGAGGGCGTCTTCGCCTACCGCAGCGCCGGCGAGACCCCCGAGGTCGAGACCATCGACTTCCGCGCCAAGGATATCCACGTGTACGGCGGCGCCAAGATCGCCCGCCCGCGCGTGATCATCCCCGTGTTCCCCGGCAACAACTGCGAGTACGACAGCGCCCGCGCCTTCCGTGCCGCCGGTGCCGAGGCCGACACCTTCGTGATCAACAACCTCACGCCCGAGGCCGTCGCCGAGAGCACCCACGAGCTTGCCCGCCGCATCCGTGCAAGCCAGATCGTTATGATCCCCGGCGGCTTCTCGGGCGGCGACGAGCCCGACGGCTCTGCCAAGTTCATCACGGCGTTCTTCCGCGCTCCCGAGGTCACCGAGGCAGTCCGCGACCTGCTCAAGGCCCGCGATGGCCTGATGCTGGGCATCTGCAACGGCTTCCAGGCCCTGATCAAGCTCGGCCTGGTGCCCTACGGCGACATCGTCGACGCCACGCCCGATGCGCCCACGTTGACGTTCAACACCATCGGTCGCCACCAGAGCCGTCTGGTGCGCACCCGCATCTCGTCCAACTTGTCCCCGTGGCTGTCGCAGTGCAGCCTGGACGACCCCTACACCGTCGCCATCAGCCACGGCGAGGGCCGCTTTGTCGCCAATGACGAAGTGCTCGCCCAGCTGATCGCCAACGGCCAGGTCGCCACGCAGTACGTGGGCGAGAACGGCAAGCCCAGCATGGACCTTTCCGTCAACCCCAACGGCTCCGCACTCGCCATCGAGGGCATCACGAGCCCCGACGGCCGCGTCCTGGGCAAGATGGGCCATGCCGAGCGTCGCGGCGACAACCTGTACCGCAACGTGCCCGAGCATGTCCCCGGCGATAAGTTCATGCCGATCTTTGAGAGCGGCGTGGCCTACTTCGCTTAAACCTTTCCCATCGGGTACAATCCCTTCGGGTAACAACACCCGCCACCGGCACATCCGGTGGCGGGTTCTTTTTTGCTTCGCGCATGTAGGAAGGACATCATGGAAAGCCGCAAGCCGTATCTCGCCACCCTGCCCGGACTCATCCTGGGCTGTCTCGTTTGCTGCGCGCTCTGGGGCTCCGCCTTCCCCTGCATCAAGATCGGCTACGGCCTCTTTGGTATTCCCGCGCACGACAGCGCCTCGCAGCTGCTCTTCGCGGGCCTGCGCTTCACCCTTGCCGGCATGCTGGTCATTGTTGGCATGAGCGTGGCCCAGCGCCGACCGCTCGTTCCGCAAGCGCGCGATATCAAGCCCATCTGCATCTTGTCGCTCTTCCAGACTATCGGGCAGTACTTCTTTTTCTACCTGGGCCTCTCGCGCGCCAGCGCCATGTCGAGCTCCATCATCGAGGCCAGCGCCAACTTCCTCGCAATCCTCTTTGCCGCCCTGGCATTTCACACCGAGAAGCTCAATGCGGCCAAAGTGCTCGGCTGCGTACTGGGCTTTGCCGGCGTCGCGCTCGTCAACCTTTCGGGCGCGGACGGCACCTTTGGCTTTACGCTCGACGGCGAGGGTTTTATCCTAGCCTCCACCGTCGCGGGTGCCCTTTCGACCTGCCTGATCGGTATCTTCTCGCGTGAGCACGACGGCGTCTTGCTTGCCGGGTGGCAGTTCTTAGTCGGCGGCCTGGTCCTCACCGCCATCGGCTTTTTGATGGGTGGCGCGCTCTCCCCCACGGCGATTGCCCCCGCCATCGCGCTCATCATCTACATGGCGCTTATCTCCGCGGTCGCCTACTCGCTGTGGTCGCGCCTGCTTGCCGTCAACCCCGTCAGCCGCGTCTCGGTCTTTGGGTTTATGAACCCCGTCTTTGGTGTGCTGCTGAGCGCGCTGCTGCTCGGCGAGGGCGCTGGCACGAGCCCCATTACCGTCATCGTTGCCCTGCTGTTGGTTTGCGGCGGCATCATCATCGTAAACAAGCCCAAAAAGGCCTAGCGAACTGCCTCGTTCCAAGAAAAAGACGAGGCGTATCTTCGACAGCCGCTACTAATCCCGCCAACGCAATAGGGGCGCACGACCATCAATGCGGTCGTATGCCCCTTTTCTAGCGTATTTGTACGCCGGCTTTCTTTTTCTCGGCCTTGACGCGGTAGAGTTCCGCGTCGGCAGCGCGAAGCAAGTCTTGCCAGGTATCGACGCCATCACCAACCCGTGCGTAGCCGATGGACATCCGCAACAGATACGGAACCTCGGCGCGCGCGAGCTCGTCGTTAATCGCCGAACACAGATCTATGATGTCCTGTTCCGCTGCTGCCTTTTGGAGCACCACGAACTCATCGCCACCATAACGTGCAATAAAGCCACCAGACGCCGAGCAGACTTCTTTGAGCGCAGCGGATATGACCTGAAGAGCGTGGTCGCCCTCCACATGCCCATAGCGATCGTTAATCTGCTTAAAGCCGTCGGCGTCCATCATGAGCAGATACACATCTTCGGCCTGATCCACATTTGAGAAGAGCGACAGCATATAGGTCTCAAAACGGTTGCGATTG
>CABSMZ010000201.1 GCA_902478875.1 uncultured Collinsella sp. | reverse complement strand
CCTGATGGTCGGCACCTTCGACGATCAGGAGAACTTCAACCGCGCTGCCGCGCTCGGCGTTGCCAACTACGGTCAGATGACCGCCGGCGGCTGGATGTACATCGGCCCCCAGGGCATCGTCCACGGCACGTTCAACACGCTGCTCAACGCCGGCCGTCTGAAGCTCGGCATCCCCAACGATCAGAACCTCGCCGGCCGTCTGTTCGTCTCCGCCGGTCTTGGCGGCATGAGCGGCGCTCAGGGCAAGGCTGCTGAGATCGCCGGCGCTGCCTCCATCATCGCCGAGGTCGACGATTCCCGTATCGAGACCCGTTACACCCAGGGCTGGGTCAGCCACCGCACCGACTCTCTCGAAGAGGCCACCAAGATCGCTCTCGACCACCAGAAGGAAGGCAAGCCCTGCGCTGTCGCTTACTGCGGCAACATTGTC
This sequence comes from uncultured Collinsella sp., assembly GCA_902478875.1. GTDB lineage: Bacteria > Actinomycetota > Coriobacteriia > Coriobacteriales > Coriobacteriaceae > Collinsella. Next base: position 2,201 of record CABSMZ010000201.1, on the reverse strand, counting down.
GACCTGCTCGAGTACCTGTACAACAACAACGTCCATGTCGACCTGATGAGCGACCAGACCTCCTGCCACGTGCCTTATGACGGCGGCTACTGCCCGCAGGGCCTCACGTTCGAGCAGCGCACCGAAATGCTCGACAAGGATCCCGACGGTTTCCGTGTCCTCGTCGACAAGACGCTGCAGCATCACTATGAGATGATCTGCAAGTTCCACGAGCGCGGCACCTACTTCTTCGACTACGGCAACAGCTTCCTCAAGGCTGTTTACGACTCCGGTGTGAAGAGCATCTGCAAGAACGGCGAGAACGACCTCGACGGCTTCATCTTCCCCTCCTACGTCGAAGATATCCTTGGTCCCTGCCTGTTCGACTTCGGCTACGGCCCGTTCCGTTGGTGCTGCCTGAGCCGCAACCCCGAGGATCTGCACAAGACCGACATGGCTGCCGCCGAGTACATCAAGGCCCACAACCGTCGCTATCAGGACTACGACAACTATGTCTGGGTCCGCGACGCCGAGAAGAACAAGCTGGTCGTCGGCACCCAGTGCCGTATCCTCTATCAGGATGCCATGGGCCGTATGAACCTCGCGCTCAAGTTCAACGAAATGGTCCGCAACGGTGAGATCGGCCCCGTCATCCTTGGCCGTGACCATCACGACACCGGTGGTACCGATGCGCCCTTCCGTGAGACCTCCAACATCAAGGACGGCTCCAACATCATGGCCGAGATGGCGACCCAGTGCTACGCTGGTAACGCTGCCCGCGGCATGAGCTACATCGCCCTGCACAACGGCGGCGGCACGGGCATCGGCCGCGCCATCAACGGCGGCTTCGGTATGGTCCTCGACGGCTCCGAGCGTGTCGACACCATTCTGCGCATGTCCATGCCTTGGGATACCATGGTCGGCGTTGCCCGCCGCAGCTGGGCGCGCAACGAGAACGCCATGACCACTGTCGCCGAGTACAACAAGATGTACGAGGGTCAGGATCACATCACCATGCCTTACGTCGCGGACGAAGAGCTCTGCGAGAAGGCCGTGAAGGAATACATGCACTAAAATTTACTTCAAAAAAGGGGCATAGAAATATGCCCCTTTTTTGAGCTGGATACACTCCGCTGCGCGCACTCGCTTTGCTCGCACACTTGCGGAGCGCAAAGAATCTTTCCGACGCACATGTCGTCGGAAAGATGATCTCAATTTATTTGCCGCCTGCGGGCGGCCTGGGCAGCCGCTGGCGGCTCTGCCGCCTTGCGGATGCCGCGTACCCCTTGCGGGTAAAACTCTGCGAGGCTTTTTTGACAAGCCATCGAACAGAATGCTCTTTCCAACAGTGAGAAAGGACAACATTTACTATGAAAAAGTTACTGGTCAAAAACATCGGCCTGCTGGCGACGCCGGAGGGCAAATCCGCCCATCGCGGCGAGGAGCAGGGCAAGATCAAATTCTTAAAGGATGCGTGGGTGCTCATCGAGGACGGCATCATCGCCGCCGTCGGTACCGGCGCGGTTCCCGCCGTCGAGGGCGCGGAAGTCGTCGACGCGGAGGGTCATCTCGTCACCCCCGGCCTTGTCGACGCCCACACCCACCTCATCTTCGGCGGCTGGCGCCAGAACGAGCTGGGTCTCAAGCTCCACGGCGCAAGCTATCTCGACATTCAGAACGCGGGCGGCGGCATCCAGTCCACGACGAACGCCACCCGTCAGGCCAGCGAGCAGGAGCTCGCCGCCAAGGCCTCCAAGGCGCTCGACGAGATGATGGGCTTCGGCACCACCACGGTCGAGGCCAAGAGCGGATACGGCCTCGCCACCGAGCATGAGCTCAAGGCGCTCGAGGTCATCAAGGACCTCAACGATCACCACCGCATGGACCTCGTCGCGACCTTCATGGGCGCGCACCTTGTCCCCGCGGAATATAAGTCCAACCGCGAAGAGTACGTCCGCCTCGTGTGCGAGGAGATGATGCCCAAGGTCAAGGAGCAGGGCATCGCCAAGTTCTGCGACGTCTTCTGCGAGGCCGACACCTTCACCGTTGAAGAGTCCCGTCAGGTGCTCGAAGCGGGTCTCAAGTATGGCCTGCGTCCCAAGATCCACGCCGACGAGATCGAGGCCATCGGCGGCAGCCAGCTCGCCGGTGAGATCGGCGCGATCTCGGCTGAGCACCTGATCGTCTGCCCGCCGGAGGGCATTGCCTCCATGGCCAAGGGC
>CABSMZ010000200.1 GCA_902478875.1 uncultured Collinsella sp. | reverse complement strand
AGATCTAGTACGGTCTCGTGGGCTCGGAGATGTGTATAAGAGACAGGAGCTGGGCCACAAGCTCATGAAGGCCTTCATCTTTGCCGTGACGCAGCAGGAGGAGCTGCCCGCGACCATGTTGTTCTACAACGGCGGCGCCAAGCTCACCGTCGAGGGCTCGCCGGTGCTCGATGATCTGAAGGGCCTGGCCGAGCAGGGTGTCGAGATTCTCACCTGCGGTACCTGCCTCGACCACTATGGCATTAAAGACCAGCTTGCGGTGGGTGAGGTCACCAACATGTACGTGATCGTGGAGAAGATGGAGCAGGCCGTGCGCGTCGTGCGCCCGTAGCGTATTGGTTGGAGTTGCCATGAGGGAGAAGCGCCCGGCGCTTGTCATCACGTTTCCCACCACGGCGGCCGCCATGGGTTGCGAGTCCCTGTGCATCGAGCGCGGCCTTCCCGGGCGAACGATTCCCGTGCCCGGGGAGGTCGCTGCCGGTTGCGGTCTGGCGTGGAAGGCGTTGCCTGCCGATGAGGACCTGCTGCGCGGCGAGCTTGCCGCGGCGGGCGTCCCCACCGAGGGCTTTACGGTGATCGACATGTGGGAGGTCGTGCGATGATCTACCTGGATAACGCGGCGACGACCATGCATAAGCCGCAGACGGTCATCGATGCCGTGACGCAGGCGATGTGCTCGCTCGGCAATGCCGGGCGCGGTGCCACGTCGGGCGCGCTCGATGCCGCTCGTACGATTCACGCTTGCCGTGCCAAGCTCGCGCGCCTTTTGGGTTGCCCGAGGGCGGACCATGTGTGCTTTACGCCCAACTCAACCGCGGCGCTCAACACCGTCATCAATGGCGTGGTGCGCCCCGGCGACCGTGTGGTCACGACTGTGCTCGAGCACAACTCGGTGCTGCGTCCGCTCAATCGCCTGGCGGCGGAGCAGGACGTGACCGTTGAGTATGCGGGCTGTGACGCGAACGGCGTGCTCGACTACGACGAGCTCGAGCGGCTGGTCACGCCGGGTACGCGTGCCGTGGTGGTGACGCATGCCTCCAACGTGACCGGCAACGCGGTCGACATTGCGCGCGTAGCGGCCATGGCCCATGCGGCCGGTGCGCTGGTGATCGTCGATGCCTCGCAGTCTGCCGGTACGGCGCGTGTCGATATGCAGGCCACAGGCCTCGACATAGTGTGCTTTACCGGCCATAAGGGGCTCATGGGTCCGCAGGGGACCGGCGGCCTGGCCGTGGCGGAGGGCATTGACGTGGCTCCGTGGGCCATGGGCGGCACGGGCGTGCACAGCTTCGATGCGCTGCAGCCGCTTGAGTGGCCCACGCGCCTTGAGGCGGGCACGCTCAACGGTCACGGTATCGCGGGGCTTTCTGCCGGCCTCGACTTTATCGAGGCGCAAGGCGGGGTCGAGGCGATCGCGGCGCATGAGCGAGCGCTGGCTGATCGCTTTCTCGCTGGCGTGCGCGAGATTCCGGGGATTAAGCTCTACGGTGCGTTTGACCAGCCCGTGCGCTCGGCGATCGTCTCACTCAACGTGGGTGATATCGATTCGGCCGAGATCTCGGACGCGCTCATGCAAGGGTGGGAGATTGCGACGCGCCCCGGCGCCCATTGCGCCCCGCTCATGCACCGTGCGCTCGGGACCGAGCGCCAGGGCGTCGTCCGCTTCTCGTTTGGGTATTTCAATACGGACGAAGAAGTCGACACCGCGATTGGCGCTTTGCGCGATTTAGCCTGCTAAAGCTGCTAGACCGTTTATACTTGCGGGACGGGCCTTTTGCCCGTCCCGTTTTTGTTTCGACCCGAAAGGTGTGTCTATGGCCTCATCCACGCCGCGCGGTCTGCGCTCCGACCATGTCGTCACCGTCGGCATCGCCCTATTCTCGATGCTCTTTGGCGCCGGCAACCTCATTATTCCGCCACTGCTGGCGCTGCAGGCAGGTTCTGCCACGCCGGTCGCCATGCTCGGCTTTCTCATCGCCGCCATCGGCCTGCCCGTCATGGGCTTTATCGCCGTGGCGCTTGCCGGAACGGCGCGCGAGCTTGCCGGCCGCGTGCACCCCAAGTTCGGTGAGTTCTTTGTCGCGGCGGTCTATTTAGCGATCGGCCCGTGCCTGGCCATTCCGCGTACGAGCTCCACGGCCTTCGAGATGCTGGTGCCGCTGCTGCCCGAGGGCGTCTCGCTTGGCACGGCTCGCCTGGTGTTTGCCGTTGGCTTCTTTGTCGTCGCGTTTGCGCTCACGCTGCGCCCTGGCGTCATCACGCGCGTGCTCGGCCGCATTACGGGCCCCGCGCTCATTGCGCTCATCGTGCTGGTTGTGGGTGCCGCCGTGGTCTCGCCGTTGGGTCCCGCTGCCGCGCCGCAGGCTCCCTACAATGCCGGTGCTGCCGTGCAGGGCTTTTTGACCGGCTACCAGACCATGGACCTGCTTGCGTCGCTCGCCTTTGGCATCATCATTGCCGAGACCATCCATGAGCTCGGCGTTACCGACGATAAGCGCGTGGCCTTCGAGATTTCGCGTTCGGGTGTGATCGCCGGCGTGCTCATGGCCATCATCTACTGCGGCCTAGCGCTTGCTGGTATGCAGCTCGGCACGGTTATGCCCCTGTCTCTTATACACATCTCCGAGCCCACGAGACCGTACTAGATCTC
>CABSMZ010000199.1 GCA_902478875.1 uncultured Collinsella sp. | reverse complement strand
ACCGCAGGAAGCTTGGATACGCCTAGGCGCGGTCCAAGAAATCGTCCGCACCCCCGTTTGACGGCTTAACAGGCTTTAATAGTCCGTATTTCACCGCAACTCATATATGGGGCGTTATTTTTGGCGCGGGAGGACCAGGTTGAGGATCACAGCAACGAGCGCGGCGACGGCAATGGAGGATCCGCCAAAGACGGTGCCAACCCATGCGGGGAATCCAGCGCCGGCAAGCGCGCCGGCCGTGCGCTCAATGCCCGTGCCAAAGGCGATAGAGAGACCCATGAGCGTGGTATCGCGCTGAGACAGGCCGTGGCGGGCAAACATGACCACACCGTTCATGCCGATGGTTGCGAACACGCCGATCGTGGCGCCGCCGATTACCGGCTGCGGAATGGACGTGAGCACTGCCGCACACTTGGGCAGCAGACCCGCGATGAGCAAGATGGCGGCGGCAAGCGTAAAGACCATACGGTTGACGACCTTGTTCTCGGCGATAATGCCCACGTTCTGGCCAAAGGTTGCCGTGGGGACGCCGCCAAAAAAGCCCGACAGCATACCGACCAGGCCGTTGGCGATCAGGCCACCCGAGATCTGGCTATCGGTCGCAGGGGTATCGAGCGCAGCGGACGAGACAGCGGCAAACTCACCCATAACCTGCACGGCGTTGACAATGGCGACGACGCCCACGACGGCGCACGCGGCCGGGTCGAACACCAGGCGATGGGCGCCCAGGGCCGGCGGGGCGAACCAGCTGGCAGTCGCGATGGCCGAGAAATCGACCATGCCCAACACCGCAGCCAAAACAAAGCCCGCGCAGATACCAGCCAGGATGCTGCCCAGCCTAAGCGCGCCCTTGCCGTAGTTGCCGGCCATAAAGGTAACGACGAACGTCACGAGTGCGACGGCCCAGTTGGTGACACTGCCAAAATCGGCCGCGCCCTCCCCGCCCGCCATGGAGGCAACTGCCACTGGGCATAGCGACAGGCCAATGACAAAGATAACGGTGCCAAGCACCGGAGCCGGGAACAGAAAACTCACGCGCCTAAACAGTAGGCCGAATAGCACGACGAGCGCGCCGCCGATTACCTGGGCGCCCAGCACGGCCTCAAAGCCAAGCTCAAGACCGACTGCCTTGAGCGCCGGCACGAAGGTAAAGCTCGCACCCATCACAATGGGCAGGCCCGAACCGACGACGCCTTTTATGGGGAACTGTTGAAGGAAAATGTCGAGCGCCGAGAGAACCAGCGATGCCTGGATGACGGCGGCCTCCTCTTGAGGGGTAAAGCCACAGACCGACGCGATGATGATGGCGGGCGTGACGATACCCGCGAATGCCGCCAGCACATGCTGCAGTGCATGGGGCAATACCTGCACAAAAGATACTTTTCCCGTACGCTCGAACAGGGCATCCCCTGCTGCCGACTCTGCCATTTGCGCCTCCCATACCCTAGGCAGCGGCCCCATGCCGCCCAACGGGCGGACATTATAGGGCATATGGCGCAGGTAGCATTTTGACCCGTATGCGACAGAGGGCTGGGGTAGCTAATTTGGGACGGGGCTAGCGCTTGCGGGGGACGAGCTTGGTGCGGCGCAGGTGGATCATCTCGGCAGCGATGGAGATGGCAATCTCCTCGGGATCCTCGGCCTCGATGGCAACGCCGATCGGCAGGTGCAGCCCGTCGATCTGGTCCTGCGTAAAGCCCTCCTGCTCCAAACGGGCGCGCACAAAGGCCGTCTTGCGGCGCGAGCCCAAGCAGCCCAGATAGGCGGGTTTAGCGCGCATGGCCTGAATCACCACGTCGATATCGGACTTGTGGCCTGCCGTGGCCACGACCACCAAGTCGCGCGGGCCGATGGGGCACTGCTTGCTCAGGTTCTTGTAATCGACCAGGCGACGATCGTAGACACCGGGCACCCATTCGGGCGTCAGCGTGCCGGGGCGGTCATCGCACGCCACAACGGCAAAGCCCGCCGCCGTGAGTACGCGCGCCGTCGCAGCGCCCACGTGTCCGCAGCCAAAGATGTAGGTCAGGCCCTCGGGGCAGAGCGTCTCGATGTGCGCCGGGGGAATCTCGGAGGCGGCGTTGGTGTAGGTGACCTTACTCCCCTCCTCCACCAGCGAAAGCTCGGGGCAGCCCGCAATGGTATGGCGCGATGCCCCGCCATGGTACTCGGCCACATCGCCCTCGAGCGCGTTTGCGATAAACGGTTCAAAGTCGATGACGAAGTCGCCGATGCGTCGATACGCCAAGACGTCGGCAACCGACTGGAACAACGGCACCTGCGATACATCCAGGTGCAGATAGCACAGGCAGATGGCTCCGCCGCAGATCATGCCGGTATCGGAGTTCTCGCCGCCCATGGTGTAGCGGACCAGACGCGATTGCCCTGCGGCCAGCAGCTCGCGCGCCTCGTTCAGCGCAAAGAGCTCGATCTTGCCGCCGCCGATGGTACCTGCTTGGCTGCCATCGGCAAAGACGGCCATCCAGGCGCCCACGCCGCGCGGCGATGACCCTGCCGTGCCGGCAACTACCACCAGCTCGCACGTCTTACCAGCCTTCAGAGCGCCAAGCGCAGCATTCACCACATCGAGCTTTTCCATTGCAATTTCCTATCCCTGGAATACACCGGTGAGCATCTGTCTCTTATACACATC
>CABSMZ010000198.1 GCA_902478875.1 uncultured Collinsella sp. | reverse complement strand
CAACGTCTCGTTCACCCTCGATCACTACGGTGTCGACACCACGATCCTGGGCTTTTTCGCCGGCTTCTCGGGCGAGTTTATCGTTAAGGGCGCCGAGGCCCTGGGCGTGCCCGTCAAGCCCGTTTGGACCGACGGCATCACGCGCGTCAACGTGTTCCTCAATGCCGGACCCGACACCGAGTACAACATGGTCAACGCCGGTGCCGCCATCAACGAGGCCAACGAGCAGGAGATGTTTGAGCTCATCGATTCGCTCGATGACATGACCAGCCTGGTCATCAGCGGCTCGCTGCCTCCCAACACTTCCGAGGGCTTCTTGGCCGAGGTCCTGCGCCGCGTCAAGGCCAAGGGGGCCGAGTTCGTCCTCGACATCTCGAGCCATCAGCTGGCAGACCTCATTGCCATGGAGCCGCTGCTGATCAAGCCCAATGACGACGAGCTGCTCGACATCTTTGGCATTAAGGTGAGCGGTGGCGACGATGAGTCCGTCAAGGGCGCTATGGCCGAGCTGCACGCTAAGGGCGCCAAGAACGTGCTGCTGACCCTCGGTGGCGCCGGTGCGTACTTCTCCAACGGCGAGCACATCTGGCTTGCCAATCGCACCTTCGACGTCAAGCTGCTGTCGACGGTGTGCGCCGGCGATTCCTCGCTCGCTGCCTTCCTGTCCGTGTGGCACGACGCCCCCGAGCGCGTCGAGGACGCCCTGCGCCTTTCGATGGCCACCGGCGCCAACGTTGTCGAGTGCCCGGGCTTGGGCGATTTTGCCAAGGTGGACGAATATAAGAAGCACATCGAGGTTCGCCAGGTCTGCTAGTCCCTGCACCTTGCCTGAATAGTTTGATTATTTCGCATCCGTCTTAGACTAGGACGGATGCGTTTTTGTTTATCGGACTTGCGTGTGCAGTGGAGGCTTTTTCTTGCTAGACTTCTTGCAGACGCAATCGATAGCCAATTTGATAGTCGCAGGAGGCCACAGGCATGTGCAATGTTTCGCTCAACGGTACGCAACCGTCCGATGCGTCCCTACGCGTCCTGCGCGCGCTTGAGGCGGCTGGTCTTGAGGCTTGGTACGTGGGCGGTTGGGTGCGCGACGCCCTGATGGGGTGCCCCAGCCACGATGTTGATATGTGCTGTAGCGGCCTGTGGCAGGAGTCCAAAGCGGCGCTCGAGGCCGCCGGCATCGCGGTTGTGGAGTCGGGCATTAAATTTGGCGGAATCACGGCTATTTCCGATGGCGAGCGTATCGAGGTCACCACGTACCGTCTGGATGGCTTTTACACCGATGGTCGCCATCCCCAGAGTGTGGAGCGTGCCGCCTCGCTCGAGGACGATCTGGCGCGCCGCGACTTTACCGTCAACGCTATGGCCTGGCATCCCGAGCGCGGGCTTGTCGACCGCTACGACGGCCAGGGTGACTTGGAGCGCAAGCTGATTCGCGCTGTCGGCGATCCTAAGCGTCGCTTTAACGAGGACGCCCTGCGCATGTTGCGTGCGGTGCGCTTTGCCTGCCGCCTGGACTTTATGATTGAGCCCGAGACTAAGCGCGCGCTTGCCGAGTGCGCGCCGCTGCTCGACGCCGTGGCGCGCGAGCGCGTGGGTATTGAGCTCGAGGGCATTCTTTCGACCGGTCATGGGGGAGACGCGATGCTGCGCTACCCCGAGCTCATCTGTGCCTCTGTGCCTGAGCTGGCAGCGGGTCGCGGCTTTGATCAGCGAAGTGTCTATCATGCGTTTAACGTTTACGAGCATATCGCCCGTGTGCTGACGGTGGCAGGGGAGCTTGCGCTGTGCGACGGCGTCGCGCCCTCGTCGAGCCTTATGTGGGCGGCGTTTTTGCACGATGTGTCCAAGCCCGAGTGTTTCACGGTCGATCACGCCGGCAGCGGACACTTCTACGGTCATCCCGAGCTCGGCGCCAAGAAAGCGCGCGTCATTATGGATCGCCTGGCGCTCTCGCACGACCTGGTGCGCGACGTGTGCCTGCTCATCAAATATCACGACAAGCCGCTGCGCCCCGAGCGCTCCTGCCTGCTCAATATGATGCGCGCGCTTTCGGGCGAGGGCGTCGACACGCCGCGTTTGATGGACGAGCTCATGGATCTTAAGCGTGCCGACACGCTCGGCAAGGCCCCGTCGTGCTTCTATTACGTTGAGACGATTGAGGAGATGCGCGCGATGTCGCACGAGCTGCTGAAGGCGGGGGAGCCCTATACGCTCAAGATGCTCGCCATCAACGGCGGCGACTTGATCCGTGCTGGAGTCAAGCCCGGGCCGGAACTGGGACAGCTTCTCAACTCCGCCCTCGACGCCGTGATCGAAGACAACATTCCCAACGAGCGCGAAGCTCTTTTGGTCCATCTCAACTTGAATTAGCCACCCAGTTTACCTGCGTGTTCCATAACCTGCCGACAATTTATCGGCAATTTGGAATTTCTTCTTGCGCTGACGTTTTTTGTCCCGTAATATATTTCCTCGCAGCACGGCAGTGCAGATGTCATGTGGCCCGTTCGTCTAGCGGTTTAGGACGCCGCCCTCTCAAGGCGGAGATCACCAGTTCGAATCTGGTACGGGCTACCACTTCTTTTCTGCTGAGGTCTATGGCCCGTTCGTCTAGCGGTTTAGGACGCCGCCCTCTCAAGGCGGAGATCACCAG
>CABSMZ010000197.1 GCA_902478875.1 uncultured Collinsella sp. | reverse complement strand
GTCACCACCGAGACCTCGGCCGTCATGCCCGGCTTCAGGCGCGCGTCGGGCGCTTCGATGAGGATGTCGACGTTAAAGGTTACGCTGCCGCCGCCGTAGCTGGAGTCGGAGTTTGCCACCGAGGCGATGGCCGTGACCGTTCCCTGACTCACGATATCGGGAAACGCGGGATACGTAACGTTGGCACTCTGCCCAACGGCGATCTTGGCGATGTCCTTTTCGCCCACCTGCACGGTCACCTTCATCTTGGATAGGTCGGCGATCTGCATGCACTGCTTGCCGCCACTCGTATCGCTTTCGCCCATGATCATGCCGCCTGTTACCGTGGCGCCCACCTTGGCGTTGAGCTCCACGATGCTGCCCGAGCTCGGGGCCGTGACCGTACGGCTGGCGGCCTTGGCGTTCGCCTGATCGAGGTTTGCCTGGGCCGATGCGAGGCTGCGCTGCGCGGCCGATACGGCGTTCGTGTCCGCTGATGCGGCGGAGATGCCAGCCGCGGCGGAAGCTCCATCGACGTCCGTCGTTGGGGCGGCCTGTGCGGCAGCTGCGGCTTTCTGCGCGTTGGTGAGGTCTTCCTGAGCGGCCGCAACTGCACGCTGCGCCTCGGCAACATTGCGATCGAGCTCGTCGTTTTTAATGGTCATAAGCACGTCGCCCTCGTTGACGGATTGGCCTGCCTGCACGTTGATCGAATCGACCGTACCGTCGACAGAAGGGGAGACCACTGAGGACGAAATAGGCTTGAGCTGGCCTTTCGCCTCGACGGTCGTGGAAAACGTGCCCTCGGTCACCATGTCGGTCACAGGTCCGCTGGCGCTCTGCGGCTGCGCATTGAAAACCAGAGTTGCAACAATGCCAATGAACGCGATGGCGCCAACGACGCCGGCGGCAATACCGCGTCGAATCAGCTTTTTGCGTCGACGTTCGGCACGTTTTGCCTTGAGCTTGGCATATGCCTCTTCATCGGAAATCTCGGCCGTATCGTTTATGCGTTCGTTCTGCTTTTCGGCATGAACGTCTGTAATCAGAGGAATCGTTTCGGTGACACCTTCGGGCGTGCGCTCGGTATCATCTGGGTCCGGGGTGATCGTGGGGGCATTCGGCATAGCGTCTCCTTTATAGAAAGAACCTCCATAAGTATATGCGCCCACCGGTCGGGGCAGGCGCATAAGACGGTTTCTTTCGGAACTGTTAGATTGGTCGCAGCGGTTCCACGTTGTAGGAATGCGCGCGTTGCACTACGAGTGGACAACCACGCATAGGCCGACTTTGATGCAGTCGTGAAGTGCCTTGGCGTCGGCCAGGCGCAGGTTGATGCAGCCGTGGCTGCCGCACCACTTGTACGACTCGGCGTTGTCGAAGCTCTTGTCGTTTTGCCATGTAGCGTCGTGGAAGCCGATCATATTGCCCTCGAACGGCATCCAGTAGCTCACCGGGCTCTCGTATTTGGGCTTACCGGTCTCGGGATCCTTGGCTCCGATCAGGGTGCTGCCGCCGTCGTTGCTGTTGATCTGCCACACACCCTCGGGGGTGGCGTCTTCGCCCGGTTTGCCGGAAATAAAGTTGGCCTCCCACACGATATTGCCGCTCTCGTCGTAGTAGCGCGCGTGCTGCTCGGACAGGTCGACGTCGATATACGCCTTCCAGTCGGGCTCTCCCTTTGCGGTAAAGGTGTCGGCCTTCTGGGAGTACTTAATCTCGATTTCGCCGGTCTGCTTGTTGTTAATGGCGTCCTCGACCTGCTTGGCGAGCGAGCTGCTGTCGATGGACCAACCAAAGTCACCGCCTTCGACGGCGCACTGCTTGCCATCGGCGCGCGTCCACCAGCGAGTGGAGCCCACGGTATTAAAGCCGTTGGCGAGCTCGGCTGCCCAGCTGCTGATCTGCGACGTATCGAGCGTGGGGTTGGCCGGATCGGCAAAGCTGATCCACTGCAATACGGAGCTGCCATCAACTTTGCCGGCATCCTCGCCGTTGAGCTTGAGGGTCACGTTGACGCCCAGGAAGTTGTTGGCGGCATCGCATGCGGCCTGAATCTGATCATCGGTCAGCGTTCCATTGAGCGGCTCATAGGCATCGTTGCCGAGCTTGGAAAGATCTACGGTCTCGGCCAGCGAGGCAAGCTCGAGCTCGGCATATTTAATGACATGCTCGCGGTTGAGTTTTTCGTTGGAGCGCGCCTTCTCGACGGTAAACTTGCCGGCCTGTTCGTCATAGGAGCTATTGGCCTCGAACGTGCCCGAACGCCCCTCGTTAAACTCGTCGATGGCGGTGCCCAGATCCTTCTCAAACTTCTTTTGGTCAAAGGTGTCGGAGAGCATGGACAGGTCGACGTCTTGATCAAGATCGACTTCGTTGGAGGTAGCAGTTGTTTTGGTCTTGCCGCTTAAGGATTCCACAAGGCGGACCGGCCATGCAAAGGCTTCGTTGTGGCTGATGATCTCTTTTGCGGCAGCTTCGCCGTCGACGATGGGCTCATCGGACTCGGGCTGATAGGTCCAGCTAAAGTCATCGCCTGTCACGGTGAGCTTATAGTGCTTCCATGCCGAATTGACCTTGGTAGCGGCAGACGAAGCGTTGGAGAACGAGACATCGACGCCGGCAATGGTGGTGTTGGGGTAGGCTACCTGAGAAAATGCTACGACGCCTACGATATAGACCTGTCTCTTATACACATCTGACG
>CABSMZ010000196.1 GCA_902478875.1 uncultured Collinsella sp. | reverse complement strand
TCTCCAGGCCGACCACGTTATGCCACGGGGCAATCAGGCGGCCGAGCGCCTCACACTCCTCCACCGTGTCGGTAATGCCCGGCACCACCACGTGGCGAATAACAACCTTAATCTTGCGACGGGCAAGCTCATCGCCAAACGCCAGGATGCGCGCAGGATCGCAACCGGTCAGCTTTTTATGCTCAACCGGATCGGCATGCTTGATGTCGAGCAGCACCATATCGGTCTCGTTGAGAACAGCATCGAACTTCTCCGGATGCTTGGGATCAAATGCATAGCCACAGCTGTCTAGGCAGGTGTGTACGCGGCCATCGGGGTTGTTGTGCATCACGCGGAACAGGTCGGCCAAAAACTCGGGCTGCAGGAGCGGTTCGCCGCCCGAAACGGTAATGCCGCCGCTACGGTAGAACTCATGGTTGCTCTGGAACTCGTCCATCAGGTGCTCGACGGTCACCATGGTGCCGCCGTTAACCGACCAGGTATCGGGGTTATGGCAATACGCACAGCGCATGGGACAGCCCTGAACAAACACCACAAAACGGATGCCGGGACCGTCGACCGTTCCATCGTCTCGATCGAATGCACGCGACCCAGGGCATACGCAGAGTCCTCGGGATGAGCGTCCACACCCTCAAGCGTCATTTCTGCCATTCGCGCTACCTTGCCTCTCCTTGGATGCAACCAATTAAAATGCCAGAGCCATTCTAGCCCATGCGTTTGCGTTTAAACGTCTCGGACTAGAACGGCACGTTTTAATCTATCCCCCATCACCATGGCTGGGGGGCTACGTCGAGATGTCAGGCTGGAGAACGCTCGCCTGCGGCCTTTACGCCTTAAGCGTGAGCACCGCGCCGAAGGCGGTCGGGCCGCAATGGCTCGAGATGACGCCGCCAACCTGCGTCCAGGTAACGTCCTCAAAGCCCAGGTCGTGCGCATAGACTTCCATGTCGTCGCGCAGCTCCTGGGAAAGGCCCACCGAATACGCCAAGCCAATGTGCGAGTAATCAATATCGCCCTTGGCAACCATGTGGTCAATAAAGGCACGGGCGCATTTGAGCATGGAGCCGCGGAGCTTCTTGGTCGCCACGAACTTGCCACCCGTCACCTCAATGCAGGGCTTAATCTTGAGCAGATGAGCGCCCAGGAACGCGGCGTTAGACAAGCGACCGCCCGCCTTAAGGAAGGCAAGGTCGGTAGGAACAAAGCCCAGCAGCACGCGGTCCATGACGGAGTTCGTAAAAGCAAAAATCTCATCGACGGTGGCATCGGGGCGAGCCTCGATGTATTTGGCAGTCTCGACGGCAACAAGCGACTGGCCTACCGAGACAAAGCGCGTGTCCATGGAGAACACGTAGTCGCGGCCCTTAGCTGCAATCTTGGAGGACTGATGCGAACAGGTCGTGACTTCGGAGTACGCAAGATGCAGGATGGTCGCGTCGGGCTTCTCGGCATGGATACGGTCGTACACATGAGCAAAATCCGCAGGCGCGCAGCCGCTGGTCTTGGGCATCACGCCAAACTCGTTGCAACGCGAATATATTTCGAGCGGATCGATCGAACCGTCCTCGACGGTCTCGTCACCAATCGTGACATGCATAGGCACGCGCACGATGCCGTAGCGCTCGCAGAGCTCCGGCGTCACATCCGAACCAGACTCAACCACGATTACGTACTTGCCCATTATCATCACGACCCATCTCGACGTTGGTTATTTATTACGCGCGCACGCCCGTCGCCCAATTGAACAACGACTCCCAAGCACCAGAGAGACGCCGCCCTTCGCCACAACAAAGGACAGCGTCTCCCTGAAATACTCCGTGCTTGCATGAGATTCTACACGGTTTAGTAATGAGTGTTACTTACTCCGCAAACGGTAGCTATATGCGATAAACGGTAGCCACCAAGAAAGCCCGTGTATCCAAAACGCCATGGTCACTCACAATGCGGCTAGCGAGCCAGACGGTAAAACTCCATCGAGGCGTCGCCCTCGGCGCGCAACTGCATCGCAGGCGCCGCAGACGAATAGGTGCGGCTCGTAAGCGCAACCTCGCCGTCGTTGACAAATACCTCGAGCATCGTGGCATCCGAAAGGACTCGCAGGCAGTAAAGCTCGTCGAGCTCAACCGACCTCTTGTCGCGTCCATAGCCCTCATCGCCCATATCAAGTGTGATCATTCCGTTGGCAAAGCACACGACAACACCCTCACGAACCTCCAGCTCAATGGACTTCGTCCCCCGGCACGACACGACGGCATCAAACAGTCGACCAGGAGAGTCGACGGTCTCTCCGGCGGTCACCGAAACACGCTCCTTGCGCAGTTGCTCAACCTCGCGCGCGGGCCACTGACAGAGCTTACCGTCGCGCATATTCAGCACCCTCGGCACGGTAAGCGCGCACTGCCATCCGCGTTCCACCGTCGGGTTTTGAGCCGTTGCATCGGGGCAGCCGGCCCAACCGATCATAATCCGTCGGCCATCGGCATCTGCAAATGATTGAGGGGCATAGAAGTCAAAACCTGCATCGACCATCTGGGGCTTGCCCGATTCGACAATGGCAAAGCAAGGCTTTTCCCAATCGGCCTTGATGCGGAACCACACGCACTGATGCGGGTTTCGGTAACGCCAACCATCGACGGGCACGCCCTGTGGGCAGCAAACGAGGATTAACTCGCCATCGAGCTCAAACAGATCCGG
>CABSMZ010000195.1 GCA_902478875.1 uncultured Collinsella sp. | reverse complement strand
TGCAGCAGGGGCTCTCAATGTTTTTATGTCCTGCTCATATCGTCTGTGCCGGCACCCCGGGACACTCCTTGGCAGCAGCCACACCTAGTCGCTGGGGACAGTCTTGGGCAAAACGGTCCCGGATACCCTCACTGGCATCGCCTTATAGGGGGGGTCTGCAAATGGCTGTGGACAAAAAACATCAAATATGAGTACTGTTACCTTTTTAGTAGCAGCGATTTGGAGCATTTTTGAAGCTTTTAGACGCGGTAGTCAGCCGGACGATCTAACGTATTTCCTCAAATGTTTAATAAAACTGGCTTCTAACGAGAAATACTCTCATTAGGAGCCGATAATTAAACGCAAACATATGTGACCATTATGGCAACAGTACTCATATTTGGCATTTTTTGCCCACTGCCCCTTGCGCGAAGGTCCGCAGCGGAAAGTATGGCCCGTTTCGACGCACAAAAATGGGATGGATCTTCCCTGGCAACCGCCCAGAAAGGTCCACCCCAAAGCAAGCGCTCGCTAAAACGTTCCGCCGCCGCCTCCGCCGACGCCGCCTCCGCCGCCGCCCGAGAAGCCGCCGCCACCGCCGCCGCTCGAGCTATCGGAACTCGAAGCCAGCTCACGGATGCTCTCGTGATACACGTCATCGAACGAATCGAGCGGGGACTGGTTTCCGTAGTGATGGTAGTACCACCAGTAGCAGGGGTAATTGTCGTAGAAACCGTCGGCTTCGCGCACCTCGGGAGGAACAGCCTCGGCAAGCTGACGCAGGACTTCCTTCGAAACGCCTAGCGCCACACCCATCACCAGCAGTTTGTTCCACAGGACCAGATCGCCGGGGACGGCTTCCTTTAGGCGCGTGAAGTCCTCGAGCCAATGCTTGAGCGCCTTGCAGCGGGCCGCTACCTCGGCACCTTCCGGCGTAAAGCGGCGGAACGTAAGGCCCACGCCAATACCCACCAGCACAATCGGCACCGAGATAACCGCGGCGATAATGTTCGCCTGTGCGCCGTCAGTAAAGAAAATGGATCCCACGGGAACAAAGGCGATCAGAATACCAAGAACCAGGCAGAACACCATTGCGACAATGCCGTCCGAGGCAACGTACTCGCTATCGGCCAACTTGCCCTTAACGGTGTTCTGATAGTCCTCGAGCTTGTCGCCAACAGATGTGGTGCGCTCGCTAGCGTACTCCTCCAGCTCGCTAAACGTGCGCGAACGGACTCCGTCCTTATCGGGCTTAACGCCGGCGAAGAAGACCTTGAGCGCATCGCGATCGATGCCGTCCTTCTTGGCAGCCTTCCAGGCCTCGTCGGTCACTGTGATGCGATACGTCTGCTCCTCTTTTTCGCGACGGAGCAGACCCTTCTTCTTGGTCTCGGTCGCTTCTTCCAGCTTGATCACGCGATCGTCGGTGAGCTTCATGAGCGTGGCGATATATGCCTGATCGGGCACCTCGTTCCAGCTCATGAGGGCCGAAAGCACGGCGGGATGGTCGGCCGAAGGCACATCGCGGAAATATTCGTCCTGGAAAAGCGGCTTGGGCTTGCGGCGGCGCAGCTTGAGCACAACGATTGTGCCGGTAAAGGCCACTGCCGCGACAACACTTAGCACGGCAAGTGCATTGGCAATCATGCGAGCGTGAGCGCGGCGGGCGTTAGCTTCGTCAGCCCATTCCTTCTCTTCGCTCAGGATCGTTGACGTGCGCTCTTCGCCCGAGGCGGCAAGCTGCGGCACCCAGTCGCTGGGGAAGGCGATGCGTGCCTCGGCGAATTCGCCCTGATGCACGCAGGGAATGGTATAGGTGACCATGGGCTCGTCCTCATCGAGTGACACGTCGCCCGTCAGCGGACCGTGGCCCCATGCGCGGAAGTTATCGCCCTTGACGGCCGCCGTCCCGGCAGCGGCATTTGCGAAGTACACTTCCATCTCGACATCGTCGGAATCCGCGGACCAGCCGTCACCTACAAATTTCCAGTAGAGCTCAGCGGTATCGGCCCAGTTCATGACCGCACCGGTCATGGTGTAGCTCACGTAATAGATCACGCTATCGCCGCTCTCGTGGGGGCTGAAAACCTTGATCTTTACGCCGCCGTCGGACTGCTCAACCGTATAGACGCCGCTGTCACCTTTGTTTGCATAGTCGACCCTGTTAAACGCGGCATCGTCTTCCTCGACGCTCAGCACGTCGACGCCCGCCGCGCCGCCCTGCTGGTTGGTGCCCGTATTGATATCCCAATACACGCCATTGACGTCGTCATCGAAATCAAACTGGCGTCCCTCGACAACGGTCAACGACCCATCGGCCTCGACCGTGGCGCCGATGTAGGTTTGGCTCATGGAGTAGCCGTCGGCGTGCGCGGCGGCGGGCAGCAGCAACAACGCAAGCGCGACGAGCGCGCAGACGGAAGCGAATCGCGCGAATAGGCGGCGCTGCCGACAGGTCTTGGCAACGGGGGCGTTCATAGGCACATCCTTTGTCTGTGATACCAACAGCGCCATTGTCCCACGTTTACGGGCGCACATGACGAATATCTAGGCCAACGGAACGTCAAATGGGACAAAAGTCCCACCCAAGCCTGGCACTTAGGGACGTTCCTTATCTGCCGGCAGTTTGGGACACTCCTTGGCATGGCCTGCGCCAACGATAGATACCACTTCACAGCTCCGTCACAGGTGTAGTGGCTTTGTGTTGCTGCGACGCGCGCTGATTGAG
>CABSMZ010000194.1 GCA_902478875.1 uncultured Collinsella sp. | reverse complement strand
GAAAGCACTTAATGTGCTTTCCGTCTTGCGCAGGACTGTAGAGCAGCAAACTTAACCCGCGCCCGCCGGCCCCGGAGGCCCTCCCGGAGGGACCGAAAAATTTTTTCAAAAAAGTTGTTGCGCGCCGGACAGACTTCTGTGTATACTAATCCCCGCAGCGCACGCGAGCGGAAACAAACGCGAACGTCTGCCTGGGGAGTTAGCTCAGTTTGGTTAGAGCGCCGGCCTGTCACGTCGGAGGTCGCGGGTTCGAGCCCCGTACTTCCCGCCAACGCAATTAAAGCCACGTCTTCGGACGTGGCTTTTTGCGTTTGATGCACTTTGTTTCGATAGAACGATCGCCCTGGTGCATCTTCGCCCAGAATCCCCGCGCCTTCGGGAACGCAAGTAAAATCTAATAAGTATATCTGTCTGAACAACAGCTTTGTTGCGCAACACCTGTTCTACGAGACAGGGGGTTAGGTTATACTAAATTGCACTGTGCGCCGCATCTGATGCATTTCGCTCCAAGCGCGGCACTCAGTGGATATCCGATTTACCATTTGGATGTCCTGGCGGTCATTTAGCGTCTCGACACAAGCTCGGCCCCGGAGCTCGTTCGAGCTGTTCGTATTCCTTGAAAGGGGAAAAATGGACATATCGAGGAAGACTGATTACGCCCTTCGAATGCTGGCGATGCTTGCTGAGGATCCGGAGTGTTTGCTTTCTGTTCGCACCGCTGCCGAAGAGGTCAATGTCCCGTATTCGTTTGCCCGCTCGATTCAGCACGGTTTGGTCCAGGCCGGTATTGTGGAGAGCCTGCGTGGCGTCCACGGTGGCATGCGTCTCAAGGTCAGTCCGGACGACGTCACTATCCGCCAGGTCGTCGAGGCCGTTCAGGGTCCTATGGTTATGAACGATTGCACCGCGCCCGATGGTGACTGTGCGCGCATGGGCGCGTGCTGCTATCATCCCCTGTGGGCCGGAGCTCAGGCGTTGATGCGCGACTACCTCGATTCCGTTTCGCTCGGCGACATCGTCGCTCACCGCCAGTTCCCGGCCGTCGATCCCAAGTTCGCCGACCGCGAAGCGTTTCCCGAGTACGCCACCTGCGCGTGCGCTTACCGGGAGGAATAGCGCCGCATAAGGAGCATAGCCATGATTCAGGACCCCTTTCGTTCGATGATTCGTTCGGAAGGGGTCCTGCGTTATCGCGACCTTCCGTGGCGCCGCACACGCGATCCGTACATCATTTGGCTTTCTGAGGTCATGCTGCAGCAAACACAGGTGCCGCGTGTGGAGGCGCGCATGCCGGTGTGGCTCGATCGTTTTCCGACTGTGCAGGCGCTTGCCCAGGCCGCGCCTTCCGATGTTTTGGACGCTTGGCAGGGCATGGGCTACAACCGACGCGCTCTGGCGCTTCACGGGGCCGCTCAGCGCGTTGTAGAGGACTGGGACGGGGAGTTTCCGCGTGAGACGCGTGACTTGGTCGCTCTGCCTGGTATTGGCCCGGCAACGGCGCAGGGTATCCGTTCGTTTGCGTTTGATCTTCCGGGCGTGTATTTGGAGACCAATGTGCGCACGGTCTTTTTGCATCATTTCTTTCCCGATGTGCCGGCCGTTCCCGATCGCGAACTGGTGCCGCTGATCCAAGCTGCCTGTCCGGCGGTCCCCGGTGCGGCGGCGGACGAGATCGCGCCCTTTGCCGCGCCTCAAGACGATGCCGACACGCCGCGCGCGTGGTATTACGCATTGCTGGATTACGGCGCGTATCTTAAAAAGACACTGCCCAATCCGTCCAGGCGGTCGGCGGGCTATAGTCGTCAGTCCAAGTTTGAGGGCTCGCGCCGCCAAAAGCGCGCGCATATCGTGCGTATGTTGTTGGCAGCGCGCGATGGGCAGTCGGCGGGGATTACGCTTGCTGATGCCGTGGTGGGCGTTAACGAGATGGAAGCGGCAGCCGGTCGCGGGCCGGTCGAGTGCGACTTGATCGCGGGCATTCTAGCTGACCTGGAGCGCGAGGGCTTTTGCCGAGCCGAGGACGATCGTTGGTTGAGTGTGTAGCCCGCTCAAATCTGAAGAACGGGATTGTAAGGTTTAAATTCGCGGCTTGAGGGCATCCTAAAGACAAGGTCGCTCAAAGCCTATGGGCGGCACGTGTTGAAGGGAAGTACACCTATGGATTTTGAGAATTCCCAAACCAAGAAGAACCTCGAGACCGCTTTTGCCGGTGAGTCCCAGGCACACACCAAGTATCGCTACTACGCATCTAAGGCCAAGAAGGATGGCTACGTTCAGATTTCGAATATCTTTGCCGAGACGGCGGGCAACGAGTCCGAGCACGCCAAGCTGTGGTTTAAGTATCTGCACGACGGCGCCGTTCCGGGCACTCTGGACAACCTGCGCGACGCCGCCGCGGGCGAGAACTACGAGTGGACCACGATGTACGACGAGTTCGCCAAGACCGCCGAGGAGGAGGGCTTTGCCGAGATCGCCGAGAAGTTCCGTGGTGTCGCCGCCGTCGAGAAGGCCCACGAGGAGCGCTACAACAAACTCGTCGAGCGCATCGAGTCGGGCGAGGTGTTTGAGCGTGAGGGCGTGAAGGTATGGAAGTGCCTGAACTGCGGGCACCTGCACGTTGGTGCCGAGGCGCCTGAGGTGTGCCCGGTGTGTAACCACCCGAAGGCGTACTTTGAGGAGCAGGTGGTGAACTACTAGCGCGTGGCGCTGGCACTGTCTCTTATACACATCTCCGAGCCCACGAGA
>CABSMZ010000193.1 GCA_902478875.1 uncultured Collinsella sp. | reverse complement strand
CGTCGGCAGCGTCAGATGTGTATAAGAGACAGGCTCGTCGACGGCCTCGTCGGCAGCGCGGGTACCGGGGTTACCGGCATTGGCCACAATCTCGGCCGACAGGATCTTGTCAAACAGGTCCGCGATCTCAGGATCATACTCGCTAAGCACACGACGCTCCAGGCGCAGGAACAACGCCAGATTGTCGCGCAGCTCCTCGGGGATCTCGATCTCGGCGAGACGCTCCCTGGACTCGGCATTCGAGCCGATTCGGTTAACGAGGCGGTTGACCACGGCAGCGACGCGCGCCGCGGCTTCGGGTACAGACTGGTTGCTTAGGTTCTCAGCCACGTTTCCTCCCATTCCTCCTTCTATGCACGTAACATGCGGTATTCATTATAGGCGCTTGAGAAATACTTTCGACACTGATTGCGCTTTACCACACAAAAGTATTTTCTGCATTGCAAGGGTTTTTGCTCTAAATGGTCGTATTTCTCGGTGGACGGCATACACAAACGGGGGCATTCCGCATAAATGCGAAACACCCCCGTAACAATCGCTCGCCGCAAGCGGGACATGTTAGCGGGTCCGCAGCTCAAAAAGATGCGCTATAGGCGCTCGCGAACCGCCTCGACGACGTTGGCCAGATCGGCAAGGACCTCTTCATGGCTCTCCATGTCGCGCACCTTGACCTTGCCGGCGGCAAGCTCGTCGCCACCCAGGACCAAGATGAGCTTGGCGCCTACCTTATCGGCCTGCTTAAACTGGGCCTTGAGCGAACGGCCCTGATAGTCGGCCTCGGTCACGATGCCTGCGGCGCGAAGCTCCTGCGTAATGGCAAAGACGTTCTGGCGCAGCTCCTTGCCGGCGTTGGCGACATAGACGCACGGGGCCTCATCGGCACCCAAATCGTTGCCAAAGGCCTGCAGGGCCAGCAGGGCGCGCTCAAAACCGACGGCAAAGCCGACGCCCGCCGTGGGCTTGCCACCCTCGAGCTCGACCAGGCCATCGTAGCGGCCGCCGCCGCCGATGGAGCCGACGCCGGCGCCAGGGGCCTCGACCTCAAAGACAGTACGGGTGTAGTAGTCCAGGCCGCGCACCAAGGTGGGATCCTCGACATACTCGATACCGGCGGCATCCAGATAGCGCTTGACCTGCTCGTAGTGCTCGCGGCACTCATCGCACAGGTTGTCACCCATCAGCGGAGCCTCGGCCATGATCTCGCGGCAGTGGTCGTTCTTGCAGTCGAAGGCACGCAGCGGGTTGAGCTCGGCGCGCTCGCGGCACTCATCGCACATCTCGTCGGCGTGATCGAGGATAAACTGCTTGACCTGCTCGCGATAGGCCGGACGACACTGGGTGTCACCCATCGAGTTGATGAGCAGACGAAGCTTGGAAAGATCGAAGCCCAGGCGCTTGTAGAACTCCATGAGCATGATGATGCACTCGGCGTCTGCCGCCGGATCGGGAGCGCCGAGCCACTCGATGCCCACCTGGTGGAACTGGCGCAGGCGGCCCTTCTGGGGACGCTCGCCGCGGAACATGGCCTCGGCGTAGTACGCCTTAAACGGCGTGGAGCCCTGAGGCACCAGATTGTTCTCGACGACAGCGCGCACCACGCCGGCCGTGCCCTCGGGGCGAAGCGCCAGGCGCTGCTTGGGCTTGAGTTTGGTGTCGGTGCCCTCGGTAAAGACGCGCTCCAGGTTGGCACCGCTAAACACGCGGAACATCTCCTTGCGCACGACGTCGGTCGACTGGCCGATACCATGGACAAACACGTCAACCTGCTCGATCGCGGGCGTCTCGATGGGCTTAAAGCCAAACGGCTCGAACACGCCGGCAGCAATCTGCTGCATCTTTTGCCAGGCGCGCATCTCGGCGCCGATAAGGTCGCGGGTTCCCTCCGCCTTCTGTGCCTGCATGGGCAAACACCTTTCTTTTGTATCGCGTCATAGGTAGTGGACATTATACGGCACAAACACAAACAGCGGCGGTGCGTCTGACCGAACGAGGGTATGGGGACTCGTTCGGCCTGACGCACCGCCGCTGTTTGCGATCCGCTTTCCTCCGTCCCCTTCGGATCACGTGATCTGTTGGGGACGGAGGAAAGCGGATCATTCCGTAGGCCCGTGGCCGCCTTGGAAACCGAATGATGGTACGAGCATCCATTCGGCTTCCAAGGCGGCCACGGACAGAACGGGGCGAACAGAAAAGAGCGACGGACGTCTACTCCCCCGCCACGCTCGCGCGCAGCTTGGCGGCGATGGGCTCGGATGCCAGCAGGAACACGAACATGACCACAGAACACACCAGACACACGATCCAGGTGCTCGCAAAGGAGCCCGAAACGGCAAAGAGCACGTAGACCTGCCAAAGCTCGCCCACAAAGCTCATGCCCGCGAGCACCGCCGAGGTAGCGATAACGGTGAGCGAGCCCAATACGCGGCCACTCACCTTATCGGCGACATGGCCGATAACGAGCGAACCCACGACGCTCACCACGGTGGAGATAGCGTTGGAGATGTTGTACTGGGCAAGCGAAATGCCCAGGTCGCTGACGATCAGCGGCTGGAACAGGCTCATGCAGTTGACGAAAACCGTGTAGCACGTGGCCATGATCACGAAGCCGGAGGTCACCACGAGCCAGCCGGGGAAGAACTTACGCTGCTGGGACATACTGCTCCTTATTTAACAAACGAATAGCCGGCGCCGGGCGCCGGTAGTGCCCAAGATTGCCTTGAAAGACAAGGTTGGGTGCTACCGGTGGTCGGCGATATAGCCCAAAGCGACGGCGGTATAG
>CABSMZ010000192.1 GCA_902478875.1 uncultured Collinsella sp. | reverse complement strand
GAAGAAAACCTTGATGGGAGCAGAGGTCCACATCATGAGGGAGCCCAGCGTGGCGGCGAGAAGGATCAAGCCGATGGCGCGCGTAGACACTTCCATGGGAATGCCAAAGTGGGCAAAGACAGCGCCGAATACGTCGAAGATACCGGTGGAGATGGCAACGCCGCCCTCGGGGATGAACAGGTTAACCAGCAGCGAAGCGCCTGCATACAGAAGGCCGATGGTCAAGCCGGCGATAACGACGGTGCGCACGAAGGCCTTGACGCCACCCTTAAGGTCATTAAGGAACACGCCGACAGACTCAGCGCCGCCAACGCCCTGGATGATCCAGGCAAGCGTACCGAAGAAGCCCCACGCAGTTGCGAAGTTGCTCATGTCGGGAGCCATGTTAGCGGGAGTAGGAGCCGTAGCGAACTCAACGCCGCCAAAGGCAGCAGCCAGGGACAGCAGGATGAACACGGCGGTCAGGCCGAGAGCCGCGGTCGAACCGAAGGAGGAAATGGAGCCGATCCACTTAGCGCCCTTGGTCGAAACCCACGTGGCGATAGCAAAGACGACGATCTCGATAATGGTGATCCACAGCTGCGAAAGCTCGGCGTTGGCACCAAAGAACACGTAGCTCGCGTAGATGATGACGTTGGGCAGGACGGACGCAAAGAAGAACAGGTTAACGAACCAGTAGCTAAATGCCGTCAGGAACGCCCAGCGACCACCCATCGAGGTCTTAACCCATGCGTACACGCCAGACTCGGAGTCCTTGTTGAGGCCGACGAACTCGGCGGTAACCAGGGTATAGGGGACAAAGTACAAAAGCGTGGCGAAAAAGAACGACGGCGCTGCTGCCAAGCCGAGGGCCGCGTTGTTGTTGATGATGTTCTTGATACCGAACACGGCGGCGACCGTCATGCCCAGCAGAGCGAACGAACCAATCGTTCCTCGTTTTTCAGAGCTCATAAGCCCTCCCAATCATCTGTTAAATGTCATCTAAAACCGTCCGAGCTGCAAGTGCAATCGCGGACGGCGCACCTGCTAAGGGGAATGGGGAAAAGGGAGTCAACAAAGCCATCCCCCTTAACGGCGTGAAGCAAACGTCCAAACGGACGAATACTACTTGTTGGGGAAGGAATAACCTTCGACCGTCACGTGCAGTACCACGACGCGGGGATCCGCGGCATCGGCCACGACACGGTAGGCCTCGTCAATTTCGACGACGGCAACGCCGCCGGCGGGAATCGTCACGGTCTCCCCCGTACCCTCAAAGCGCTCGCGATCATCGATATCGCTGTAGGCGCGCGTACAGGTAAGATCGGCCTTGGAAGCCACCTCGACGGTCAGATCGCCGTCGAGCGGGGCGAGCACGGCATGGTAGCGACGGTGACCGACCAGATCGGCAGTAGCCGCCTCGTGGGCGTTCACCCACCAGTACACCAACGAGTCGCCGATGGAGTAAGCCACGTCGTGCTGCAGGTCGGCAACACCATCGAGCGCCTGGCCGGTGCGCATCCACTTCTTGACGGACTTCATCTGAGCGTCGAAATCGGCGCGCGAGTTAAAGACATGCATGGCTTATGCCTCCTTAATGGGTGCCAGCGCCTGAGCCAGATCGGCAGACGTCAGCGGTCGCAGGGACACCTCAAAGCTGAAGCTCTCAAAACGGGTGCGATAGGAATCGAGCACCTCGGAACCCCAAGAGTTCGAGCCAAGGCCGAGCAGCTGGTCGTTGATGTTGACCGTAACCGTGTCGCCTGGGACGAGATCGTAGACATGCTTGGCGTTATCGATAGCCTCGCAGCTATAGGGCCATGCGGAGAACGAGAACGGGTTGGAAGCGGCGTCGGCTGGACGAGTCACCAGCACGCCGTCGCCGTGGCTAGAGCGCAGGGCAACCCAGCGGGTACCCTCGCGGTTGGCGCAGTCCTGAGGCATAACGTAGGGCGTGAACATGTCGTCGACCGTAGTGCGGTAATGACCGACTGGGTTGGCGCGCAGCGAGTCCGGATAGTTCTCGCCCGGGCCGTGGCCATACCACTCGACGGCACGATCACAACCGGGAACCTCGAAGGAGATACCGATGCGCGGGATAATGTCCGAATAGTCGCCGTAGGGCTCGCCGGAAACCTTGAGGTCGACGCGACCGCTCGGAAGCACGGTGTAGACGAGCTCGACGCGCATGCCGAACGCGCGGACGGGAGGAGCGATACGCTGGCTCACGGTAACGACGACCGCATTGCCGTCCTGCTTCCAAGAAACCTTGCGGGTAGACGTCTGCATCACATCGATGAAGTTATCCTTCCACAGGGAGCCATACTCCTGGGCGTGGTTATCGACGAGCGGATGCCAAAAACCAACCTGGGGACCGGAGGTCATGACGTCGCGGCCGGATGCCTTCCACTCGCTCACGGTACCGTTAACCTTGCTGAAGGTTAGCTCGCCGTTGAGGGAGCGAATGCGAATCTCCTGCTCGGTCTCCTCGACCGTAAGCTCAGGACGAGTGGGGGGCGCGATGGCCGGCGCCGGATGGTTTGCGATGGAAAACTGGCTTGCGCCCAGCTGGAACATCGGCTCGCACCAGGCGTGAGCCGCCATGGTGTAGGCGTGCACGGTCAGCAGGGTCTCGCCCACTGCGGCCTCACGAATCACCAGTGGCAGCTGGATGGACTCGCCGGGGGCAACCGCGCCGGGTATGAGCGTCTTGCGGCAGACCACGTCGCCGTCCACCAGGGTCTCGGCCGACAGGCAAACATCTGTCTCTTATACACATCTGACGCTGCCGACGACGGAGAGAG
>CABSMZ010000191.1 GCA_902478875.1 uncultured Collinsella sp. | reverse complement strand
GGTTAAACTGATCCATGGTGTGATCGGCGATGGTCACGCCCGAGGCGCTAGCCTGAGCATTGTTGACGACGGCGTCGATGCGGCCGAACTCCTCAATGGCCTTGTCGATGACGTTCTGGACGACGGCCTCGTTGTCCTGACCAGCTGAGACATCGGCCTGAACAGGCAGAACCTTGACGCCGTACTCGGCCTCGAGGGATTCCTTGGCAGCCTCGAGCTTGGCAACGTTGCGGCCGGTAATGACGAGGTTTGCGCCCTCCTTGGCAAAAGCGATATCGATGCCGTAGCCGATGGAGCCAGCGGAGCCGTCCTTAAGCGTGGCCTTGCCGCCGCCGGTGACGATCACGGTCTTACCAGTGAAAAGTCCCATACAAAGTCCTTTCAGAATCGCGACGGGCGAACCCGCCGACTGCGCGCATCCAAATAAACGCGCCAAAAGCTGAGATGCAACTTTAGCGTGTTCAAGCGAAAATAAAAGACCGCGGTAGGCGAACGGCACCACGTCGTTCGGCGAAGGGATTGTCAAGTACAAACTGGATAAAGCGGCCGAGTTATTGTTATCAGATCGAGCCATCGAACACGTTTTGAAACTTTGCTGCGGCGCGCGGGATGTCGGCGCGAGACTTTATCATAGGGTGACAAACAACGATGAGGAGCACATGCCTATGACAGACGAGCTGGACCCCCAGACTCAAGAGCATATTGATGATCCCGCAGACGTCACCACAGATACTGACGCTGTGACCTGCGATGGTACCGACGTCGACGGCCCCATCTTGGACGAAAGCGCTACGGCGGAAACCCCCGAATCAGAAAACGCCGATGAGCAAAACGACGATGCGCCCGCTCAGGACGACGCCCCCGTACAGGACGACGCCCCGCAAGCAGCGGGCCCCATCGAGGTGTCTTCGGAAGAAGAGCTCGATGCCGTCATGGACTCCATGATGGATGCTGTCAAAGCGATGAAAGACGCCGTCGCCGATGCCGATATTAATGCCGAAGAAGAGGAGGCCGCCGAGGCGGCCTCGACCTTTGTACCCGGCGAGACTCCGGTTGCCGACCAGGGCAGCACCATGCCCTCGTTTCTGCAGCTCGAGCACCCCACGATTGGCGCCGATGCGGTCGATCCGCACGCAGCAGGCTTTTCTGTGGTCGAGGGCGGTACCGGCAATATCGCCGTGCCGCAGACTGCCGATGCGGACGCTGCCGACACCACTCGCCCGACCGCCCCGCACTCCCCCGCCGCGAGCCGCGATCTGGGGACCGCTGTCTCGAACACTGCGAACGCCGTGGGCACCTTTATCGCCCAGGGCGCCTCGGCCATGCGCGAGATGAACGCCGCGAAAAAAGCACTTGCCGATGCCCGCGCCCACCTGGCCGAACTTGAGCAGCGCATTGCCGATCAGACCGAGGAACTCGAGACGCGCCAGGATATCGCAGGCCGCTACGACCAGATCGTCGCCGACCAGCGCCAGGCGATCGCCACAGCGCAAGAGACCGCTGCGGCAGCCGAGATTGACCGTGATGCCCACGCCGCCAAAGTGACAGAGCTCAAGGGTCAGTTCGAACAAATGAAGACAGAGGATGATGCGACTGAGCTCCGCCTGAAGGCCACGCTCGACGCCGTGGAGGCCCGCGAGGCGAGCTCTCGCGAGACCGGCAACCGCCTCGTTCGACGTCTTGAGGATTCCAAGCGCATCCGCGACAAGGTGCAGGCCGAGCGAGACGCCGGCATTGCCGCCGCACAACAAACCGTCGACACCACGCGCGCCCAGCTCGAAACGCTGCGTCATGAGTATGCCGAGCTGCAACGCAATCCCTCGGCAAATCCCGCCAACTATACGGTGCGCACCAGCGAGCTCTCGATGCAGATCTCCGACACGGCAGATGCCCTGCGTAAAGCCGAAGAAGATGTCCCGCGCATCACCGCCGACCTTGAGCACTCGCTTGCCGCAGCCGAGCAGGCCGTCGAGCAGGCACAAGCCCCCATTGCCGAAGCCAAACGCGCGCACCAAGCCGTGACGGCAGAGGCCGATGCCGCGCGCGACGAGCTGCAGACGGCGAAGACTGCCGCCGCAACGCGCCAGCGCGAACTGCGCGAGAAGATCACTGCCGAGGACAAGGCACGCCGCGACCAAGAGCAGAGCATCGCCAACGCCCAAGCAGATGCCGCACATGCGCAGTCGATCATCGAACAGGCGACAGAAGTACACGACCACCCAGAGATTACTGAGTCGCTTGCAGGATCCTTGGCCCGAGACAAAGCCGAACACGCCGAGACCGAGCAAGAAGTCACCCAGCTCGAGGCCACCGAGGACGCGGTGCGCGAGCGTACCCGCGACTCCCGCATCAAATTCACCGGTGCCATCGTCTGCATTATCGCCGTAGTCCTCGTGATCATCCTAGTCTGGCTGTTCGCAAGCAAGTAAACCAGCTGCCAAAAAACGCTCAACGCAGTTGCGGTGAGATAGTTCCTGTTTAGCCCTCAAAAAGCCAATTCAAGAACTATCTCACCGCAACTTATTAGATTGATGCAAGGCAATCTATCCCTCTTGCACCAATCTCTTGACATAAGGAGTGTCCCCAGGTGCCGGCACAAAAGGAACGTCCCAAGTGCCAAGTGCCCAATGACTACTCAACAACCACGGCAACACCGATGTAATGGCAGAGTCAGCGAGCGGGTCGCATTTGAGACAAGGTGACGTGAAACGAAAGGGCGCTGACCTTCCGGTCGCGCCCTTGAAGTTGAACGTCAGATTGTCCAAATGCGGCCCGCGCAGCGTCG
>CABSMZ010000190.1 GCA_902478875.1 uncultured Collinsella sp. | reverse complement strand
GAGATCTAGTACGGTCTCGTGGGCTCGGAGATGTGTATAAGAGACAGGCGCAAGAACGGCCTCGCCAAGGCTGCCAAGAAGGCTGGCCGTGAGACCAACGAGGGCGCCGTCGCCGCGTTCGTCTCCGAGGACGGCAAGACCGGCGCTCTGCTCGAGCTCTCCTGCGAGACCGACTTCGTCGGCTCCAACGCTAAGTTCACCGGCTTTGCTTCCAAGGTCGCTGAGGTTGTCGCTACCACCGAGCCTGCTGACGTCGACGCTCTGCTCGAGAAGCCGATGGGCGAGGAGACCGTTTCCTCCGAGCTCACCGAGATGATTCACATCATGGGCGAGAACATGAAGATCTCCCGTTTCGCCGCCCGCAAGGCCGAGAACGGCGCTCTCGCTTCTTACATCCACATGGGTGGCAAGATCGGCGTTCTCGTCGAGTTTGCTTTCGAGAAGGCCGAGACCGCTCAGGCTGAGTCCTTCAAGACCTTTGCTCACGACGTTGCCCTTCAGGTTGCCGCCGTCGCCCCGATTTGCGCTACCCGTGATCAGGTTCCGGCCGAGACCGTCGAGCACGAGAAGCAGATCTACATGGCTCAGGCTGCCGAGTCCGGTAAGCCCGAGGCTATCCAGGAGAAGATGGCTGTCGGCCGTCTGGAGAAGTTCTACAAGCAGTCCGTGCTCACCGAGCAGGAGTTCATCAAGGACAGCTCCCTCACCATCAAGAAGTACGCTGAGCGGGTCTCCAAGGAGCTCGGCGACACCATTACCGTCGTTGCCTTTGACCGTCTGGTCCGTGGCGAGTAAATAAGCTCTTGTAGCTGGTAATGAGCAGGCTGTGGGTTTTACTCACAGCCTGCTTTTTCATGGCTCTTCTTAGAGCCTTTGATAGAATGTTGAGAGTTCAATCTAAAGGAGGATCGCTTTGTCCGACATCCGATATAAACGCGTGCTTCTTAAGCTTTCCGGCGAAGCGCTGATGGGCGACGGCCAATATGGCATCGACCCCAAGGTTACCGACCATCTTGCTAAGCAGGTCAAGGAGCTGCTCGCCGTTGGCCATGAGGTCGGCGTCGTTGTCGGCGGCGGCAATATTTTCCGCGGCATGGCCGGCGCTGCCGGTGGCATGGAGCGTGCTCAGGCCGACTACATGGGCATGCTGGCAACCGTTATGAACGCGCTCGCCCTGCAGGATGCCTTCGAGCACAACGATGTTCCCTGCCGCGTGATGAGCGCTATCCAGATGAACGAGATCTGCGAGCCCTATATTCGCCGTCGCGCCATCAACCACCTTTCCAAGGGCAACGTCGTTATTTTTGCCGCCGGTTCGGGCAATCCGTACTTTACGACCGACACCGCCGCGGCTCTTCGTGCGTGTGAGATCGGCGCCGAGATTCTGATTAAAGCCACCAAGGTTGACGGCATCTACGATAAGGATCCCGTCAAGTGCGCTGATGCCGTCCGTTTTGACAAGATTACCTATCACGAGGTTCTCGTCCGCGGTCTGCAGGTTATGGATTCCACGGCTACGGCACTGTGCCAGGACAACCGTATGCCGATTTTGGTCCTCAACATCGATGGCGAGGACACCGTCAAGCGCGCGCTTTCGGGTGAGCCCGTCGGCACGCTCGTCTATCAGGAGGATTAAGCATGGCAGAGAACATCACCGCCCATATGGACAAGTCGCTCGAGTCCCTCAAGCATAACTTCTCCAAGGTCCGTACCGGCCGCGCCAATGCCAACATTCTGTCCGACATCACCGTCGATTATTACGGTGTTCCCACGCCGGTCACGCAGGTTGCCGCCGTCAAGACCCCCGAGGCCCACATGCTGCTCATCGAGCCGTGGGACAAGGCACTCATCAATGCTATCGTCAAGGCCATCGGCGCTTCCGATCTGGGTATTACCCCCAACTCCGATGGCACCGTCGTTCGTCTTCCGTTCCCGGCTCCCACTGAGGAGCGCCGTCGCGAGCTCGTCAAGGAGTGCCGCGAGTACGCCGAGCAGGCCAAGGTGTCTATCCGTAACATCCGTCGCGACTTCAACAACAAGCTCGAGCGCGATGAGGAGCTCACCGAGGACGATGTCCGTCGCGAGCAGGCCAAGGTCCAGAAGCACACTGATGAGTATGTCGCCAAGGTCGAGGAGCTTCTGAAGGAAAAAGAAGCCGAGGTCATGGAGATCTAAGGTGCAATACGACGAGCATAAACTGGTCGAGTACTTTGCCGACGCCCCTGCGGGCGTCGGTTTTTCCGACCTTGATCTCAATAACATTCCGCACCATATCTCGTGCATCATGGACGGTAACGGTCGTTGGGCCACGTCGCGCGGTCTTGCACGCACCGAGGGTCACAAGGCGGGTATCGTCTCCCTGCGCGAGATCATTACCGCATGCGTGCGCTTGGGTGTCGACGTCCTTTCGGCCTATGCGTTTTCCACCGAAAACTGGAATCGTCCGCAGCATGAGGTCAACGTCTTGATGCATCTGTTTGCCAAGACGTTCATCGACGAGCTGCCGCTTCTGAAGCGCGAAAACGTGCGCGTTGTCTTTTTGGGTGACATTTCCGCGCTGCCCAAGAAGACCCGCGACGTTTTTGAACGCGGTCTTGCCGAGTGCGCCAATCACACCGGTATGACGCTGGCGCTTGCCGTCAACTACGGCGCGCGTGCCGAGATTACCCGCGCTGTCCGTCAAATCGCACTCGACGTTGCCGCCGGTAAGATCGATCCTGCCGCAATTGATGACGACATGGTGGCTTCCCACCTCTATACCTGTCTCTTATACACATCTCCGAGCCCACGAGACCGTACTAGATC
>CABSMZ010000189.1 GCA_902478875.1 uncultured Collinsella sp. | reverse complement strand
GCCTACGCCTACGCCTACGCCTACGCCTACGCCCACTCCCGACCCCTCCCCCACGCCTGACGATACGGTCGGCTAAGAAGTACGCGACTAAAGCCAACAAGGCCCCGAGCAGCTTATTGAACTGCTCGGGGCCTTTTAGTTTGAAGCGACCTGGTGGGCGGTCTTTATACCGGCAAACAAAAAGGGGTACCGACCAACGTCGATGCCCCTTACAAGCCACTATGTCAGCGCACGCAATGCCGAGCGCACGGCCCGCACACCTACTTGCGAGAATTGCTCAGCTTATTGATCAGCGCCTCGAGGCGCTCGCCGTCCTCGGCCGTCTGGGCAATAACCAAAATCGTATCGTTGCCGGCAAGCGAGCCAAGCACATCGGGCAACTCTGCCGCATCAACGGCGGCGGCGATGCCGGAAGCCGTGCCAGGCTGAGCCTTGATCATAACCAGATTATCGGTACGCAGAACGCCCGTTACGAGCTCGGAAACCATACGCTGCAGGTGCAGGTCCTCTGCCAGAACATAGATGCCCTCAGGGAGCTTACGCAGCCCCATATCGGCAATATCGCGAGAGACAGTCGCCTGCGTGCAATCAAAGCCCATAGCACGGAGCTCATCGACCAGCACGCGCTGCGTGCGGACATCCTTATTGCGCACAATATCTCTAATGGCATCCTGGCGCCCATTGCGTTTTTTAGCCATACAAACCCTCT
This sequence comes from uncultured Collinsella sp., assembly GCA_902478875.1. Taxonomy (GTDB): domain Bacteria; phylum Actinomycetota; class Coriobacteriia; order Coriobacteriales; family Coriobacteriaceae; genus Collinsella. Next base: position 2,240 of record CABSMZ010000189.1, on the reverse strand, counting down.
CTCCAAAAGATGGCGGAGACAATCAATCAGTGATTGAATAGTTTAACGCTATTTGAAGGCTTTTGTGTATAAGAACGCATTTCGAAACAATTCTATGCAAGTTTGTTTCGTAATGAGCCGTTTAGGCGGTTTTTGCGCCCGTCCGGTTAAGAAAAGCTGCCAGATGCGTACACATCACGCAGCGCGCGGGCTTGGCGCTGGCGATCGGCCCAAACAACAGACCGAGTCCCCGATGGTTATCCTTGAGCGCGGCGACCATCTGACGGGTTCGAGGCGCCTCGAGCATATCACGCATGCGGGCGGAACGCTCGATTGACGACACCCCATGCGGGCTCAGACACAAATTCTCGATGCAGGCGACCAGTCCGGCAAAGTAGAACTTTTGGCTTGCCAGCTTGAGCCGACCACCGCTATCTGCTTCCGAGAGTGAGTCCGCAAGCTCGTCGAGCGCTCGAGTGTCATCGGATATCCTGGCATACATGGTGGGATCAAAGGCATCTGTAAGCTTAGGTGCCGCCGCGTGGAAACAAGCGTCGCCGCAGCCGGACACGAATCGTGCCTGCGAGAGCGCATAAGCCATAAACTCAACCGTACGGTACGCCTTGCCGCGCGACAGGCATGCCTCAAACAGCGGACGGCTATACATCACGCCAGAGGTCTGAGCGACTAGGCCGCCCAAAATCAACTGGGGCAGCCCAGTCACCATAGAAGACTCGTCTTCTATGGCAATAGAGGCAGCATCCAAGACGCGCGAATGACGCTCGCGATGCGCATCGTATCGATCGAGCGACACCGAGGGGAGCACAATGTCTGCCGCAGTATCGCACGCGATATCGACCATCTTGGAAAGGGCCTGCGGAGCAAACCACTCATCGGCGTTCATGGCGATGATTTGAGAGCCGCGCGAGGCATCAAAACCGGCACGAAGACAAGCGCCGCGCTTCGCGTCCTCGACGTCAATCAAATCAATATGGATGTCCCTGTCGGCAGCAACTTGAAGCGAATGGCGCACACCGGGCGCAGCATCGCGGCAGACAACGACAATCTGCAAATCGTAGAGGTCTTGGTTCTGGATACTCTCGAGCGCACGCATCGCATAGCTGGGCGAACCTTCTACCACAAGGATCACCGAAAGTCGCGGATGCGAACCACGTCGAACCAAATTATCCGTCCTCTCGACAGCAATGAATCAAACCGTGGTTCATGGTACACCCCGGCAATAAAAGCAATGAGACACCGGTTGCATTGCACGCCAAGAACAGATGTTGCACACGCGCAGCCCACAGATGACAGGTGTCGACGCACGACACGTCGAGCCCTCCCCTAGTCGAGCACGACAAGCTCGGCGGGATCGTAATCCACGCCCATAAACGCAAGGCCGCAGGCAGGAGCCGTGGGGCCCGCAGCGGTACGGTCGCAAGCATCGATAACCTCGCGCATCCACTCGGGTTCACGGCGATGCATGCCAATCTCGACAAGCGTGCCCACGATCGTACGGACCATCGAATGCAGAAACGCATTGCCCTCGATGGTAAACGTCAGGATGTCCTCGCCAAACGCAACCTCATGGCCAAATTCGGCACGCATCACGCAGCGATGCGTGGGCTTGCCAACGGCCGAGGCAACCTTGCAAAAGCTTTTAAAGTCCTGCTCGCCCAGCAGCGCGGGGCAGGCAGAAGACATAGCCTCAACATCCAAGGGATAGCGATGCCACCACACGGCACCGCGGGACAGCACGGGGCGCGCATCGCGATCGGCAATACGGTATGTATACGTACGGGAATGCGCGTCAAAGCGTGCAGAAAAGCCTTTACGGGCCCTGTAGACCTCGTTTATGGCGATATCTTTGGGCAGCAGGGCATCCATGGCCCGCAGCCACCTACGGCGCGTCAGAGCGAGCTCAGCGTCCGTAACGGGCACGCTGATGTACTGAGCCACGGCATGCACGCCGGCATCGGTACGCCCCGCGCACGTCAGATCGATCGGGCGGCGAAGCAGCGTCTCGATGGCTCGACGTAGCTCACCAGCAACCGTCGTCTGTCCCGGCTGCTCGGCAAATCCGCTATACGACGAGCCATCATAGGCCACACGAAATACGAGTGTGGCGTCAAGCTCGGAAATCGAATTGAAATCAGACGGCGCAGTCATGGGCGCTCCCAACAAACAAGCAACGGTATCGCGACAAAAAAAGAGGGGTACGCGAACGTACCCCTCGAATATCTGTCTCTTATACACATCTG
>CABSMZ010000188.1 GCA_902478875.1 uncultured Collinsella sp. | reverse complement strand
TCGGAGATGTGTATAAGAGACAGGCATAGGCGATGCAGATGGGCTCCTGGTCCATACCGATAAAGAGCGTGTTTGGCTCGTGGGCCGCGCGCTCTACAAGGTACGTTCCCTTGCCGCAGCCCAGATCCAGGTGAAGGTGCTCGAAGGGCTTGCCGCCTGCGGGCGCACAGGCCTTGCGCCAATCTCCGGCATAAGCCTCGGGGTTCGTCTCAATCGCATCGGCGTAGCGCTCCAGGCGCTCCTCGAGCACAAAGTTCTTAGGCGTGCGAACGTGGACGGCTCCCATGAGGCTCCTTGGTCATAAATATGGAACGCGTAGCTGCGCGTTCCGTCAATGGGTTGAAAAAGGGTGGGCATAGTTTGCCCGAAAGATGCGGTGCGGTTCGGCGGCGAGTTGCCGATACCTACAGACGCTTGAGAATCACATAACGGTTGAGCTCGCCGCTGCGGCCGTCGGCATGGAAACGTTCAAGCTCGCGCACGGGGACCTCGCCGCTCTTGTAGAACGTGCGGACGCCACGCACCAGGTCGGTGATCTGCTGATCGTCAAAGTGATGACAATAGCGGTAGGCGTGGCGGTCGTTTTGCCAGCCAATGAGGTGGTCGCCGGCTTCAAACTGCGCTGAATCGTAACCCTCAAACGGCGGGGTGAGCTCGGCGCGGGCCTCGGCACGAACGGCCTTGCGCGCCATGCGCTCGTCGTTCATAAACTCCCAAAAGCTGATGGCGATGATGCCGCCCGGGCGCGTTTGCCGCACCAGGGCGTCGAGCACGCGTACGCGGTACTCGCACGACGGCACGTGGTGCATAAAGCCAAAGCAGACCGAGATATCGGCGAGCGGGGCGTCGAAAAGCACGTCGGGCGTCTCGGCGGGGTTGAGCTTCATAAGGGCGTCAAGCACGTCGAGTTCCTGGAAGTGCAGGTTGGGAATGCGCAGGGCGTGACCGTGCGCATCGATAGCCAAATCCTGACACGAGTCAACACCATAGAACTCAAACGGGCAGCTGGCATCTGCCGAGGGGTTTGCGCCATCGACGCCCTTGGCGGCAAGTGCGCCGCCGGCGGCAAAGTTCTCGAATCGCATATTGCCGCAGGCAAGATCGAAGACGCGGACAGGATGCTCGATCGTGGCGACGTCGAGCTGTTCGAGCGCGATGTCCATGGTGCGCACCCAGCCGGGCCACGGGGCTTGGCGCGTATCGGAAAAGGAGGCGGAGTGCTCGCGATAGAACGTGTTATTGAGCTGGATGAGCGATGAGGCGAAATCGCGGTTCACGGCGCGGAACTCCCTCCGTTGGCGGTGCGGAATTAACAATACGACCATACTACCGTTAACGCCGCAACGGGGACAACCAAGCTACGGGTCATTGCTTTGTTTGGACACATTTCCGCAGCTCATATGCACCCGCAACCGCCGGTTGTCAAAAATCTCACTAGAATAGGTGGCATGCTTTTGGCGGTGGCGGATAGATTTTTAACTGTGCAAGGCGCCTTAAGAACAAAAACGGTCCGGCGGCACGGCTGGCATCACATAGGAGGAACCATGAATGTAGAAACTGCGCAGCGGCTCGCCGACCTTCGCCGCAGCAAGGGCTTTAGCCAAGAAGGGCTGGCGCGAAAGCTGGGGCTGTCGCGCCAGGCGGTCAGTAAATGGGAGCGTGCGGAGAGCTCGCCCGATACCGAGAACCTGATCTCGCTCGCCAAGCTCTATGGCGTGAGTCTGGACGAGCTGCTCAATCCGAGCGATGAGATCGAGGACGATATCGAGTTTGAGAACGAGGACCGCGCCCGTCAGCGCGAGGCCGAGGCAGCAGAGCGCGCTCGCACCCATGAGGCGGCGGCGCGTGCTACCGAGGCGGCAACGCAGGCGAGTGATGCCGCCGCCAAGGCGGCGCAAGCGGCAAGCTGGAGTGCGCAGGCCGCCAATGCCGCTACGGCGCAGGCGACGAGTGGCGGCGCAGTTGGCTCGACTCCGGTGAAGGGCCCGTTCCAGTCGTTCCCGTATTGGGCCGTGTGCTGGCTGCTGTTCTTTTTGCTGATGTTCCTGTTTGGTGCCGGCCCCTTTGCCGCGCTGATCTTCTTCACGATTCCCATCTATCACTGGGTGGCGCGTGCGCTCGATGGTGATTGGGCGCGTGGAGATATTCAGGTTGGTCCGGCGCCGGTGGCGGCTAGGGCTCAGAATACTTCCGCTTCAGTTGATACTGACGTGGCTACCGCGACCACCGCTGAGCCGATCGCCAAAGAGGGTGATGAATGATGAAGCTTTCGCATGAATCCAAGGTACGCTTGGGCGTTGGCATCGGAGCGTTTGTGCTCATCATCGGGCTCGTCTTTGGCACTTCGCGGACTTTGATTCATTTTGATGGCCCGTGGGATCTCGACGATGTTGTATCCGGCTTGTCCGGTATGGACGATGTGGTTGACGACGACGATTTTATGAACGATGGCGGTAAATATTCCGCTCGGCCTCAGCAACTTTCGAGCACGACTTTTGACGAAGACGCGTTCCAATCGCTCGACTTGGATGTGACGTCGGGGACGGTCGAGATTAAACGTGTCTCTGGCGGACCGGTACGTGTCATCGAAAGCGGGCGCGTTGCAAAGGGGGCGTCTGCTTCCGATGCCGCCACTCAGAATCTGGTTAAGATCGAGGGCTCTACACTCAAGATTAGCCAGTTCGACTGCGATGACGAGCGCGCCCATGACCGTAAGGTCACCATTGAACTGCCGCGTGAGCTTGCCGATAACATGATGGGCATTACGGCAAACGTGGGGTTGGGAGACCTGGCGGTCGCGGACATTGCGTGCCACGACTTTGATTTGACGTTGGACTCGGGAGACGTCGCGTTCGCGGGCACCGTGACCGACACTCTGAATGCCGAGGTCGGTTCGGGCGATGTGACGTTCGAGCTTTACCAGGCCCCCGCGAAATCGATGGACGTGAGTGTGGGCTCTGTCTCTTATACACATCTCCGAGCCCACGAGAC
>CABSMZ010000187.1 GCA_902478875.1 uncultured Collinsella sp. | reverse complement strand
ATAAGAGACAGGTCGCCGAACTGCGCGAGAAGGCCAAAGAGTTCGAGATCGAGACGACCGGCAAGAAGAAAGCCGAGCTCGTCGAGGAGATCTACGTCACCGCCGCGAAGGCCGAGGGCTTCCGCGACATCAAGGGCATCCTGCAGATTCGTCCGGACAGCTCCGGTATCATCCATGCCCACGGTTACATGAAGTCCAACGACGACGCCTTCGTCCCCGCCTACCTCATCCGCTCCGCACGTCTGCGCACGGGCGACGTCATCGAGGGCTCGCTGCGTCCTTCGCGCGGCGGTGACAAGCGCGCCGGCCTCGCCAAAATCACGACCGTCAACGGTCTGGACCCCGAGCAGATTCGCAACCGCCCCAAGTTCGGCGACCTCACCCCGGTCTATCCCAACGAGCCGCTGCGCATGGAGCACGGCAAGGACTCCATTACCGGTCGCGCCATCGACATCGTGTCGCCGATCGGCAAGGGTCAGCGTGGCCTGATCGTGTCCCCGCCCAAGGCAGGCAAGACCACGATCCTCAAGAAGATTTGTCAGTCAATCTCGATTAACAACCCCGAGGTGCACCTCATCTGCCTGCTCGTCGACGAGCGCCCCGAAGAGGTCACCGATATGCAGCGTTCCATCAAGGGTGAGGTCGTGGCGTCGACCTTCGATATGCCCGCCGACAACCACACTCGTGTGGCAGAGCTCGTCATCGAGCGCGCCAAGCGCATCGTGGAGCTGGGCGGCGATGTCGTGGTGGTGCTCGACTCCATCACGCGTCTTGCCCGCGCCTACAACTTGGCGGCGCCCGCCTCAGGCCGCATCCTTTCGGGCGGCGTCGATTCGGCGGCCCTGTATCCGCCCAAGCGCTTTCTGGGCGCAGCCCGTAATATCGAGAACGGTGGCTCGCTCACCATCCTGGCCTCTGCCCTCATCGACACCGGTTCCAAGATGGACGAGGTCATCTTTGAGGAGTTCAAGGGCACCGGCAACATGGAGCTTAAGCTCGACCGCGACCTAGCCGATCGCCGCATCTTCCCGGCTATCGACCCCGTTGCCTCCGGTACGCGTAACGAGGACCTGTTGGTCGACGAGCAGATGCGTCCGTTTGTCTTTGGTCTACGTCGCATTCTTGCCGGCATGAACAACACCGAGCGCGCGGCCGCATCGTTTATCAAGGGTCTAAAGGGCACCAACACCAACCAGGAGTTCCTGGTGCGTTCGGCCAAAAAGCACAGCGACTACGAGCAGACGTTCTAGGTTGTAATCCACAGCAGCGTTAATCATCAATGCGATAAAGGGTCGGGGCTTTGAGCCTCGGCCCTTTTCTATATCGCCGCTTCGCACTTATTTTTGACCATAAGACTTGCAAGCAGCAGGCTTCCCGTTTCAATCCGACATCGTCGCTTGCAATCGACAGGGCGGTTTCGCATAATAGCTTTTAAGCTTCGCGACGGAAAACGCAGATGAAACGAACCATATACCGTTGCTTTGGGGCATAGCCCCGCTTCATCTTCTCTCGCGCAGCCAACTGAATGATGCGATTTGGGTGCTGGAAGATGGGGAGAGCTCATGGCTTCTTCTGATGCAACACAACGAGCAGTCCTTGCCGGACTTTCGTGCGGGATCGGCCTTGCCGCTCCCGTGGTTATGTATGCCGCGACGCTGCCGTTTTCGTCGGTGAACGAGACGGTCGTGGCGGGTGCGGTTCCCTTCGCCGTGGGTGCGGTGGCGGGCGTGGGTATCTATGCCGCCTCGCTGGGTATCTCCGAGTACCGTGCGCAGCGTGAAGAGCGTCTGTTCCAGCCCGATGCCATGGGCGGTGCCGCCAATCTCAATCAGCATCAAAGCGAGTTCAAGACCGCCTCGATTCCAGCCCAGCAGCAGGATGCGACTCCTTACGCTGCGACTTCTGCTTCTCAGGCTCAGGCGGAGCAGTCTACCTCGGCATTCCTTTCCGGCCTGACTGGTGCGTTCCAGCGCCGTCACGCCGATGATGGTGTCCCTACCATCGCTCGAGCCGCAGATGCTATGGACGAGGACGAGGCTTGGTCCATGATCGACAGTATGCTCGACGACGATTCGCCGGTGAGCTGCGACCCTGCACACTCGCGCGACGTCTATCAAGTCGCCATCGACGAGCTCACCAACGGCGGGCAGACCGGCTCCTTCAATCGCGACGACATCGCCGCCGCGGCACGCGCCGTGTCTGGTTCCCAGGCCGCCCCTGCGGGCAGCACGGCGGCTTTCGTGGCACTCGTTGCCAACGCGGCAGCCAATAACGCCTACAACGCTACCTCGGCGGACGCGAACACTTCTGCCGACAATTCGTACGTTGATGAAGCCATGACTGCGGACGAGGAGGCCGTTGCCGCCCGCCGTGCCGCCGAAAGCTCGCTGTGGGGCGCTCCTGCCCAGCAGCAGGCGGCTGAGGCTGCGCCGTACAATGCAAACCTCGCCAGCATGCCTATCATCTCCGGTGCCGCGGACATCGATCTCGATGAGCCTGCGGCCATCACCGCATCGATTGATGCCCAAGATCGCATCGACACCGGCGACCTTCCGGACGCCTCGCTCGAGGTTGATGTTCCCATGGCCGATTACTCGGGCCACGAGGACATGTGGGCCGCCGCCACCGCGATTCTGGATGAGATTGACGAGCCTGCTCCTGTTGCAGCCCCCGCTCCCGTCGCTGCCCCTCAGCCTGCTGCCCCCGCCTATGTCGGTCGTCACAGCACTGTGTTCCCCGAGGATACTGCCCGTATCTCGCGCGAGAGCATCGAGCGGGCCGAGGCTATTGCCGCCGGCATTATGGAAAACCGTCGTCACGAGCGCGTCAATCAGATCCTCGAGGAAGAGATCGAGCGCCTGCAGTCCTCTACCGCCAGGCGTACGGGCCGTGCCTATCTGAGCGTTATCGAGGGCGGTACCGCCAGCTTCGCGCCGCTCCGCGCGGAGGCATAACTTCTGCATGGTTAAGATCAATCGAAAATGGGCGGTTGTAACCTGCCTCTGTCTCTTATACACATCTCCGAGCCCAC
>CABSMZ010000186.1 GCA_902478875.1 uncultured Collinsella sp. | reverse complement strand
ACTTCCCCGTCGATTTCGCAACCGAGGTCTTCTGCCCCGGCCCGTTGCTGCACCAGCTGTCGACCTATCTCCCCTACGGCGCCGACACGCTCGGCATCGTCGGCGAGTACTACTGGATCGCCCGCGAACGCGGCACCATCGAGGCCGCGCGAAACCGCGCAAGCTTCCCCCTGCGCTACACGCAGGCCGGCGAGCGCCACGAAGTCACCGTACGCATTCGCCGCAACACCACCGGCGGCCTCGGAGCCACCTGGGCCATCGACAAGGTCGAAGCCCCGGTCGAGTAAAAAACGGCCTCGGATAGCCAATTGACCATCCGAGGCCGTTTGAATTCAGGCCTTTTAGTTGTCATCGGCGCATATAGACACCAGAGAAGCAAGCTCATCCTCAAGTTGCGGAGCAAAGTATCTAAAAGAAACCTGCGCTCCAGTCGGTATCGACTCAATCATATTCGCAGCATTATCCGAAACTCGGTACGATGCAGTTTCACCTGTCTTCAAATCCTCTATTGAGCAGACAGCGTCTTCAGCATCAATCGACCTAAGCACGCCTTTTCCTTGTAACATCACATCGGCATGCCCGCCAGCTATTTCTAATGAACCTGAGTCTGTCGCAGTCACTTCTCCGGAACCTCCGCGCGATATCTCTTCCTTTGTTGAACAGCCCACCAATGAAGCCATCAGCACCAAAGACAGAGCTAGACGAATCGCCCTACTTCGAAAAAGTCGTTCCATAAGTCCACGCATAATAGCTCTGATCATACTTCAGGAAGGATAAAGATGAATTCCAGCCGTCCGCTATGCCAATCATCTGCCTTGTCTCTCCAGTTTTCTTACCAGTAAGTGTGGCGTAAGCCTCCGCTGTTACAGAATGGGCTGATCCGTTGTACAAACTCGCATGTAAAACATTCGGTCTATTAGAGTTAATCTCATTTTGAATGCTCGCGATAGCCGGAGAGGAGACAGTGCGGGCGATAAGAGTACTTCCTCTGCTTGCGCAGTAATTTGTAAACCCCGTTGCACAGGTTGATATCGGCGTTCCGCCCAAAACAACGCCGGGAACAGTCTGTTCTTCATCGGAAAGAGCATGGGTATTGGTGTAATTCCATATCTGCATATATTGCGAAGGGTCGCTATATAAATTGGCAATGCCATACAGTTCCGCAACGTTCGAAAAAGCTGTCACCATACAAGCATAGTGGGCAGTAAGCCTCTTAATCTCGCTTTCATCATATGACATAAACTGAGAAATGGAACGAAATCCAGATACTGTGTAATCCTGCATTTGAGTTGCGTAAATTACGACATCGTTCCAGCTTGAAGGTTTATTCGATAAAACGACAGGCCGTCCTTCTATGGAAACAGCCGGGATTGTTCTTCCGCAATTTGTTGTTATTGAACCGTCCAAAGATTGCACACCGAATTCAAATGGATTGATCATTACGACTGGGTTATTGAAAGAACAAGACTCAACACCAAGATCTCCTCCCCGATCCATAGGGCTGACTAAGCCGTCTCCAAAACGATATCCCGTAAGTATTTCATCATCTGAAGCATCTAAAACCAAATAGCCCGCGGCTCTATTGAATGTCACAACCGGAACAATGTAGCCAAGCGGGGACCCATCAACGTCTACAAAAGGAATAGGGTCAGAAGGCGTATACGAAGAGCCGAGGAGTCCCTTTATATATTTATCGGCAAGCTCTTGCGCAATTTCTGAAGTAAATTGTATCTGCTCACCATCAATATTGCCCGTCGAAGCAAAAACCTCTTTCGGACGTGCGGCTAAGGCGACAATTGAAGACGCGACAAGTTGCAGAAAACGACGACGCGAAAGCATATGTTCTTCTTTCTAGAGGAGCGACTTATAAGATACTCCTATTCTATAACCTTTTTTGTAACGTTACAGCACTGGTTATATTTCAATTCGATTTGCTTATGTCCTTGTAACCCAATACATCTTTACGTTTTAAACGGAATTAGAAAATCACTCATAGCAAAAACGGGCTTTAATCCCAGAGAGATGACTTTGATTATGAATCAAACCAGCAGCCAGGGCATAGCTGCAGTGCAATTGCTACAAGAAAGGCCGCCCTTGCTGGCGGCCTTTCTACTTGCTACTAGTCACGCGTGAGCTTGCGGTGAATACGATGCGGCTGGGCTGCGTCCTCGCCCAGGCGCTCGATGCGGTTGGCCTGATAGGCCTCGAAGTTGCCCTCGAACCAATACCAGTTGCCCGGGTTCTCGTCGGTGCCCTCCCACGCCAGAATGTGCGTGGCGACGCGGTCCAGGAACATACGGTCGTGGCTAATGACCACCGAGCAGCCCGGGAACTCGAGCAGCGCCGCTTCGAGCGAGGACAGCGTCTCGACGTCGAGGTCGTTCGTGGGCTCGTCGAGGAGCAGCAGGTTGCCGCCCTGCTTGAGCGTAAGCGCCAAGTTCAGACGGTTGCGCTCGCCACCGGAGAGCACGCCAGCGCGCTTCTGCTGGTCCTGGCCCTTAAAGCCAAAGCTCGCCACATAAGCGCGGCTCGGAACCTCGGTCTCGCCGACCATCATGTGGTCCAGGCCGTCCGAGACGACCTCCCATAGGTTCTTATCGGGGTCGATGCCGGAACGGTTCTGGTCGACGTAAGAAATCTTGACGGTCTCGCCCACCTCGAGCTCGCCCGAAGTCAGCGGCTCCAGGCCAACGATGGTCTTGAACAGCGTGGTCTTACCCACGCCGTTGGGGCCGATGACGCCCACGATGCCGTTGCGCGGCAGGGTGAATGAAAGGTCGTCGATGAGCACGCGGCCATCGAACTCCTTGTGCAGGTGATGGGCCTCGAGCACCTTGTTGCCCAAACGCGGGCCTACAGGGATGCGGATGTCGGTCCAGTCGAGCTTCTGGCTTGCGCGGGCCTCGGCCTCCATCTCCTCGTAGCGAGCCAGACGGGCCTTGTTCTTGGCCTGGCGAGCCTTGGGCGAGCTGCGTACCCACTCGAGCTCGGCCTCCATGCGCTTGGCGAGCTTGGCGTCACGGTTGCCCTGGGCCTCGATACGCGCGGCCTTGGTCTCCAGATACGTGGAGTAGTTGCCCTTGTAGGGATAAAGGTGACCGCGGTCGACCTCGCAGATCCACTCGGCAACGTTATCCAGGAAGTAGCGATCGTGCGTGACGGCAAGCACCGCGCCCTGGTAGTTGTGCAGGAAGTGCTCGAGCCACAGGATCGATTCGGCGTCCAGGCTGTCTCTTATACACATCTGACGCTGCCGACGAC
>CABSMZ010000185.1 GCA_902478875.1 uncultured Collinsella sp. | reverse complement strand
CAGCGTCAGATGTGTATAAGAGACAGATCTATCGCTATGTTCAGAGCCTGAAGCGCCAGAAGAACACGACCGACGACAAGATTCTGTCGCTGATTGAGTGCAACAACGAAGAGGTCAAGCAGGAGAACTCCAACAAGAACCCGACCGTCAATTCCGTTCAGCGTGACTACATGGCCGGCGAGATCTCCAAGGACCTGACTCAGCGTGTGTTGCTGCCCCAGGAGATTGTGGATGCCCACAATGAGGGTCTGATTCACTTCCATGATTCGGACTACTTTGCCCAGCACATGCATAACTGCGACCTGGTGAACCTGGAGGATATGCTCCAGAACGGTACTGTTATCTCGGGTACGCTGATTGAGAAGCCGCACAGCTTCTCGACCGCCTGCAACATCGCGACGCAGATCATCGCCCAGGTTGCTTCCTCCCAGTACGGTGGCCAGTCGATTTCGCTGACCCATCTTGCCCCGTTCGTCGAGGTGAGCCGTCAAAAGATTCGCGGCGAGGTCGCCCGCGAGCTCGAGGAGCTCGGCGTTTCCGCATCTCCCGAAAAGGTCCGCGAGGTTGTTGAGGACCGTCTGCGTGACGAGATCCGTCGCGGCGTCCAGACGATTCAGTATCAGGTCGTGACCCTTATGACCACCAATGGCCAGGCGCCGTTCGTGACGGTCTTTATGTATCTCAATGAGGCCCGTACGCCCCAGGAGAAGCACGACCTTGCCATGATCGTGGAGGAGACGCTTCGTCAACGCTATGAGGGCGTTAAGAACGAAGCCGGTGTGTGGATTACCCCGGCATTCCCCAAGCTTATCTATGTACTCGAGGACGATAACGTTCACGAGAATTCCCCGTACTTCTACCTGACCCAGCTTGCTGCCAAGTGCACCGCCAAGCGCATGGTGCCCGACTACATCTCCGAGAAGAAGATGCGCGAGCTCAAGCTGTCGAAGGGCGAGACCGCCGGCAACGGCGATTGCTACACCTGCATGGGTTGCCGCAGCTTCTTGACGCCCGACCGCTCGGGCAACGGCTTTAACAATGTCGCCAACGCGCTGAACTATGACCCGACCAAACCCAAGTACTATGGCCGCTTTAACCAGGGTGTTGTGACCATCAACCTGCCCGATGTCGCGCTGAGCTCGCATCAGGACATGGACAAGTTCTGGAAGATCTTCGACGAGCGCCTTGAGCTGTGCCACCGTGCTCTGCTGTGCCGTCATGAGCGCCTGATGGGCACGCTTTCGGATGCCGCGCCGATTCTTTGGCAGTACGGTGCCCTAGCGCGTCTGAAGAAGGGCGAGACGATCGATAAGTTGCTCGTGGGCGGATACTCTACCATCAGCCTTGGCTATGCCGGCCTGTATGAGTGCGTCAAGTACATGACGGGCCACAGCCACACCGAGAAGGAAGGCACGCCGTTTGCCATGGCCGTCATGCAGCGCATGAACGACAAGTGCGCGGAGTGGAAGGCCGAAAGCGATATCGATTTCTCGCTGTACGGTACGCCGTTGGAGTCGACGACCTACAAGTTCGCCAAGTGCCTGCAGCGCCGTTTTGGTATTATCCCGGGCGTGACGGACAAGGGCTACATTACCAACAGCTATCACGTCCACGTGTCCGAGGAGATCGATGCCTTCGATAAGCTTAAGTTTGAGGGCATGTTCCAGCAGCTTTCGCCGGGCGGTGCTATCTCTTACGTTGAGGTTCCCAACATGCAGGACAACCTCAAGGCTGTCATTCGCGTGATGCAGTACATCTACGACAACATCATGTACGCCGAGCTCAACACCAAGAGCGACTACTGCCAGGTGTGCGGCTACGATGGCGAGATCAAGATTGTTGAGGACGATGGCAAGCTGGTGTGGGAGTGCCCCAACTGCGGCAACCGCGACCAGGAGAAAATGAACGTCGCTCGTCGTACGTGCGGCTACATCGGTACCCAGTTCTGGAACCAGGGTCGAACCGAGGAGATCCGCGACCGCGTGCTGCATCTCTAATAACCATCCCAGGCTGCCCTGTAGCGAGGCCCCGGACCTTTACTCGCATTTCGGACAGTCCTGGCTCACGACGGAGGCGCCACTGGCGCCTCCTGTTCGTGCGGAACTCATATCGAGCAAAGGTCCGGGGCCTCGCTACAGGGCAGCCAAGTTGATGTAGCTGAGATGCAGCGCGCAGTCTGCTCACTCCTCGAAGTTCTTAGCGGAAATAATTCGAGTTGCAGCTGCGATTTACTTGCGATGGTGGTTGAGCCGCAACCCAGTTTTTATTGGACCTCGAACCCTATGCTCGATGTTCGCTTCGTTCATTGAGTTACCCTTTGCATGAGGCCGGGACATATCGTCCCGCCCGCAGTTTCGCAGGCCGCAGGCCGAGAATGTTTGAGGACGGGATGATATGTCCCGGCCTCCCGGGAGAGTTACCTATGAACTACGCGAACATTAAGTATTTCGACATTGCTGATGGAGAAGGCGTTCGTACTTCTCTGTTTGTAAGCGGGTGCCGTCGTGGGTGCAAGAATTGCTTTAACTCTGTTGCGTGGGACTTTGCTGCGGGTGAGCCGTTCGATCGTGCCGTCGAGGACAAGATTATCAAGAGTCTCGATCATCCCTTTATCGATGGTCTGACGATTCTGGGCGGCGAGCCCATGGAGCCCGAGAATCAGGCGGGGCTCGTTGAGTTTGTCGAGCGTGTTCGCGCGGCCTATCCAGTGGGGTCGGGGAAGACCATTTGGTGCTTTACCGGTGACGTGCTCGAGGAGCTTATGCCGGGTGGTCGTCATCATACCGAGGTGACTGACCGCATCCTTGCCTGCCTCGACATGTTGGTGGACGGCCCGTTTGTTCAGGACCTGTACGATATCACGCTGCGCTTTAGGGGCTCGAGCAACCAGCGCGTGATCGATATGAACGCTACGCGCGCCCGTGCTGAGCGCGAGGGCGTTGCGCTTTGTGATGCGGTTGAACTTTGGCGCGATGATCCGGTCTATTCGACTCATACTATGTAGCTTGTGGTCGATGCCGGAGGGCGTGGTACCATAGCGCGAACGTGAAATCGGAAAAGTGAGGCCCAGATGGTCGATCAGGAAAAAGTCGAGGCCGCCATTAAGCTGTTGCTTGAGGGCATAGGCGAGGACCCAACTCGTGAGGGCCTGCTGGAGACCCCGGCGCGCGTTGCCCGTATGTATGGTGAGATCGCCGGCGGTATGGACCAGAGTGCCGAGGAACACCTGTCCAAAACCTTTGCCGTCGCTTCGAACGATTTGGTTATCGAGCGCGACATCACGTTCCTGTCTCTTATACACATCTGACGCTGCCGACGACG
>CABSMZ010000184.1 GCA_902478875.1 uncultured Collinsella sp. | reverse complement strand
TGTATAAGAGACAGGTCCTGACGACGGACCTCCCAGGGATAGCCGTGGGTGAGCCACTCGTCGGTGGCCTCGACCTGGCTGCCGTTGACGATCTCCTGCTTAAACAGGCCGTAGCGGTAGCGCATGCCGTTGCCGTAGCCGGCAATGCCCTCGGCTGCCATTGAATCCAGGAAGCATGCGGCCAGACGGCCCAGGCCACCGTTGCCCAGCGCCGGATCGGGCTCCTGGTTCTCGATGACGGACAGGTCAAAGCCCATGTCGTCGAGCGCCTCGGCGACCATGTCGCGCACGCCAAAGTTGAGCAGGTAGTTGTCGAGCAGGCGGCCGATCAAAAACTCGATCGAGAAGTAATACACGCGCTTCTTGCCCTCGGCGGTGGCGCGGGCGTCACTCTTGGTGGCAACGGTGCGGGCCTTCTCGGCCACGAGTTTGGCCAGGGCGTTAAAGCGGTCGAGGTCGCTGGCTGCCTCGATGCTCTTGCCGCTAATGCTCATGACGGCATCGCGATAGAGTTCGGTAAACTCCTGCTTGTTGTCGAAGATCTTATTCATACGTTCCTTTCCCCCGGGGATGTTTCTCCCGGAACGGTTATGACATCTATCCTACGCCCCCGCGGGGCGGGTAATTACAGTGGTAACGCCTTTGTTACGCTTTCTTGGCAGGAGCCTTAACAGCAGCTGCCTTGGCCTTTGGAGCAGCCTTTTTGGTGGTTGTCTTCTTGGCCGTGGTGGACTTGGCCGTAGCCTTGGCAGCGGGCTTGGCAGCCTTCGCCTTGGCCGGAGTCTTCTTGGCAGCCGCGGTCTTGGGCTTCACCGAGGACGTGCGCTTGCGCGTCGCCTTCTTGGGTTCCTCGACCACGGGCGGCTTATAGCTACTGGGACCGCGGCGCTTAAGCACCACGCCAGCCAGACCGGGAACCTTGATCTCGATAGAGTCCATCTGCCCGTTCCAGGGATAGGGCTCACTCGAGCAGGTGTAAGGCTCTTCGCCGGCATAACCGCTGCCGCCAAACTCGGGACGGTCGGAATCAAAGATGACCTCCCAGTCACCCTCGCGCGGCACGCCCACACGGAAGCTCTCGTAGCTCGCCGGGTCAAAGTTGATCAGGATCACCAGGTCGTCATCGACGTCCTCGCCCTGGCGCACAAAGCTCACGATGGACTGCTTGGAGTTGTCCGCGTCGATCCAGGTAAAGCCGTCGTCGGTGTAGCCGCGCTCGTACAGGGCGGGCTCGGCGGTGTACAGGTGGTTGAGCGCCTTGATAAATGCCTGATGATGACGGTGGGTCTCGTACTCCTCGGTCAGGAACCACTGGATGGACTCGTAGTAGCGCCATTCAATAAACTGGCCGATCTCGTTGCCCATAAAGTTGAGCTTGGCACCGGGGTGCGTCATCTGGTAGAAGGCCAGCGTACGCAGACCGGCAAACTGGCGCCACCAGTCACCCGGCATGCGGCCGATGAGCGAGCACTTGCCGTGCACGACCTCGTCGTGGCTCAGCGGGCAAATAAAGTTCTCGGTAAAGGCGTACATGATGGAGAACGTGAGTAGCCCGTGGTTGCCGGGGCGCCATGGAAAATCGGTCTGCATGTAGTGCAGGGTGTCGTTCATCCAGCCCATGTCCCACTTGTAGTGGAAGCCCAGGCCGCCGTCCTGCGGCGGGTAGGTCACGAGCGGCCACGCGGTGGACTCCTCGGCCATCATCATCACGTCGGGGTAGTGCGCCTCAACGGCGCAGTTGACCTGGCGGATAAACGCGCTGGCGTCCAGGTCTTCCTCGGTTCCGTACTTGTTGAACTTCTTTTGGCCGGGATCGTCGATGCCAAAGTTGAGGTACAGCATGCTGGACACGCCGTCCATGCGAATGCCGTCCACGTGGAAGTTCTCGAGCCAGTACAGCACGTTGGAGACAAGGAAGGAGCGGACCTCGCCGCGGGCGAAGTCGAACTTATGCGTGCCCCAGTTGGGGTGAATCTCGTGCTCAAACAGCATGTGGCCGTTAAAGGTGGCAAGACCGTGGGAGTCGGCGCAAAAACCGCCGGGCACCCAGTCCATGATCACGCCGATGCCCGCCTCGTGGCACGCATCGATAAAGTGCATGAGCTGCTGCGGGTTGCCGTAGCGCGACGTGGCGGCGTAGTAGCCAGTCGTCTGGTAGCCCCAGGAGCCATCGAAGGGATGCTCCATGAGCGGCATGACCTCGATATGCGTATAGCCCATGTCGCGCACGTAGTCCACGAGCTCAACCGACAGATCGTCGTAGGTGTAGAACTCACCGCGCTGCGCGGGGAAGGGATCCATGGGGCCGGGGTAGTTGCCGTACTCGTCGGGCTCGCCCTGCGGCGCGTCGCCGTGGCGCTTCCACGAGCCAATATGCACCTCGTAGATGTTGAGTGGCTGCGACATGTGGTTGTGGTCGGCGCGGCGCTTGAGCCACGCGGCGTCGTTCCACTTGTAGCCATCGAGGGTCCACAGCACACTGGCGGTACCCGGAGGGCACTCGGCCTTAAAGGCATACGGATCGGCTTTGTAGAGCTTTTCGCCCTCGTTGGTCTCGATGAGGTATTTATAGAGCTGGCCCTGCTCGGCGCCAGGAATAAAGCCTTCCCAGATAGCGCTCGTATGCACGGGCACCAGCGGGTTGGCTTCCTCATCCCAGTCGTTAAATTCGCCAATGACGTGGACGCTCTTTACGTCGGGCGCCCAAACGCAAAAGCGCCAGCCGCGCGTGCGCTGCTGCGTGTCGGGATGCGCGCCCATCTTTTCCCAGCTGCGCTCCCACATACCAATGCCAAACAGATAGACATCGTCCTTGGAGAGCTCCGGTGCGTGCGGAGCCGGTTTGCGGGTTGCGGGCTTTTTAGCCGTTGGCTTTAGCTTTGAATCGCTCACGTTTGATCCCATCATGACGCGGCAGCGTGTTGCCTTGGTGACTAGATGCGAAAGGTCCAAGGCTGCACGAATCGAAGGGACGGCGAAGTTTCTGTGATTCGTTCCACCTCGCGTGCTCGGTGGAACTTTCGGCAGAAACTACGATAACACCTGTGCGTTAGTTTTATGGACGAAAGCAGATTTGCGGGGGCGTTTAATCGGTAAGCGACATGTTTATACCACTGGCAGAATTGCCGTGGTAAAACTCTTGACAGTTTTACCAATTAGGGTTTCAAAATTGTTAGCCTGACGTTTGGTAAAACGTTTTTAGCAGGTTGTTTACCATTTGACATCGAAAGGTTCGTTTATGTCCCATACCGCCGCTCCCAAGGTTGCTTTTATTTTCGATTGCGACGGCACACTGGTTAATAGCACGCCCGTTTGGGCCTATGCCCAGCCCGAGTTATTGCACCGCCACGGTGTCGACGTGACGGTCGACGAGTTTGCCCAGTTTGAGCATTTGTCGCTGGAGGAT
>CABSMZ010000183.1 GCA_902478875.1 uncultured Collinsella sp. | reverse complement strand
CGCGTTGAGACATCGCTCGCGCGCGTGGGCCTCGACCTGGCCACGGTCGGCGACAAGAGCCCCTTTGAGCTTTCGGGCGGTCAGCAACGGCGCGTGGCATTCGCCGGCGTGCTCGCCATGGAGCCCGAAGTCCTGGTGCTCGATGAACCCATGGCGGGGCTCGATCCGGCTGCGCGTAGGGATTTCCTAGGGCTCATCGACCGACTTCACCGCGATGGCCTGACCGTAGTCATGGTTTCGCACAGCATGGATGACCTGGCCAATTGCTGCGACCGTATTGTCGTGATGAACGAGGGCGCGGTGTTTGCCGAGGGCACGCCCGCTCAGGTGTTTGCGCATGCCGATGAGCTCAAGTTGATCGGCTTGGGCGTTCCCGCCGCCCAGCGTATGGCGCTGGCGCTTACGGAGGCGGGCGTGCCGCTGCGTCGCGGCGGGCTCTATATGGTTGAGTCGTTGGCCGACGAGTTGGCAGATTTGCTGATCGGTCGCCCAGACGGTTCTTCTAACGTCTCGGACATTGCTAAATCCAAGACGGTCGCGCGAGAGGAGGGCTGCTAATGGAGGCGTTTTCGTTTGGCAGCTACTATCCCGGCGATAGTGCGATCCACCGCCTGGACCCGCGAACTAAGTTGCTCTTGGGCTTTGTGTTTCTGATCACGACGCTCACAGTCAGCAGCTTCTGCGGACTGGCCTCGGTCGCAATCTTCGTTGTCCTGATCTATACCGTGTCCCGGGTGCCGTTGCGCCGGGTCCTATCATCGATGGCGCCGCTGCTTGCAATCGTCGTCGTGGTCGCGGTGCTCAACTTGTTTACCGATCAGAATGGGCGCATCTTGTGGCAGCTCGGCTTTCTGCAGATAAGCGAGGGCTCGCTGCGTTCTGCCGCCTTTATGGCGTGCCGCCTGACGTTGATGATGGCCGGCATGAGCGCCATTACACTCACCACGCCGACGCTCGACCTCACCGCGGGCTTTGAGCGCCTGCTCGCGCCGTTTGCGCGTGTGGGACTTCCTGCGCACGAGCTCGGCATGATCATGGGTATCGCGCTACGCTTTATGCCGCAGTTTGCCACTGAGATGAAGCAGACGGCCGATGCACAGGCAAGCCGCGGCGCGCGCGTGACGGGCGGTCCGCTCGGCGGCGTGCGTATGCTCGGCAGTGTGGCGATTCCGCTGTTCACGGGCGTGTTCCGCCATGCCGAGACGCTGTCTGCCGCCATGGATGCACGCTGCTATCACGGCGAGCAGGGCCGCACGCGCCTGCATGCGCTTGCATTTGGCCGCGGCGATGCGTTGGCGGCGGTGGTGACGGCGTTGCTGCTCATCTGCGTCATCGTCATCAATCTTCAACTTGTTTAGGCGCGATTCGGGCGCAAGAAAGGGGTCCCTATGACCGACAACGACCGCACGGCTCAGCTTGAGCGCGCCTGTTCGTATCTCAGGCGCGTTCCGGCGTGGTATCTGGCCACGACCGATGCAAGTGACGGGCATCAGCCTCGCGTGAGGCCGTTTT
The DNA here is from genome assembly GCA_902478875.1 of uncultured Collinsella sp. Classification (GTDB taxonomy): domain Bacteria; phylum Actinomycetota; class Coriobacteriia; order Coriobacteriales; family Coriobacteriaceae; genus Collinsella. Next base: position 1,899 of record CABSMZ010000183.1, on the reverse strand, counting down.
CGTTTGCCATGGTCGATGACGGTAAGTTGTGGTTTTGCACGTCGCGCGACAAGGACGTGTGGGCGGAGCTGAGTGCGAATCCCAAGTTTGAGGTATCGGGCTGGAAGCCGGGGGAATGTTGGATCGTGTTGACCGGCGAGGCCGCACTTGAGGACGACGCAGTTGCGAGCGACAAGGTGCGTCAAGCGGGTTTTAAGCACATGGTGGGCATCGGCGAGGAACACGAGAGCGCCAACGACGGCCGCCTTGCTTTCTTTTCGGTCCGCAATATTGCCGCGCGCTTCTGTGATATCGACGGCAGCGAGGAGCGCCTGGAGCTCTAGCTCGCACAAACCAGGTTCCCAAACTAGCTAGTACAGGAGGAAACGTGTACGGATTGAATACGGTTTTGGAGTATCTGACGTCGGTGCCGGCGTGGTATCTGGCGACGAGCGTGGACGGACAGCCACATGTGCGTCCGTTCTCGTTTGCACAGATTCAGGACGGCAAACTGTGGTTTGTAACGGCGCGCACCAAGGATGTGTGGCAGGAGCTGCTGCAAAATCAGCGCTTTGAGGCCACGAGTTGGTGGCCGGGCCATGGCTGGCTCATCTTGCGCGGGCGTGCCGGCTTGGATGACCGGGCTTTAGACGAAATGCGCGAAGCCGGGTGGAAGCATCTAGAGCGCCTGGGCGAGCACTATGAGGGGCCTAATGACCCCACGCTCGTCTTCTTTAGCGTCGAGGATCCCGAGGCTTTTATCTGCAATCACGACGAATGGGTGCCGGTCGAGCTCTAGCCAGCTGGCTCATCCTAACAACTTGGTTTTCGCATGGGCGGGCCCCGTATTGCCCGGCGCCGTTAGGAGCGCCGGTCAATACGGGGCCCGCTCCATTTGTCAATTCCTTCAAGCGAATGTGTCGGGAATGTTTCAATGCATGAATATGCAAGCCATTTACGTGTTCATGCATCTTTTGGTGCTAAAGTTTCAACCCACTTCATAACGACCGCTGCGAAATGCGCATCGGTGCATAAATCGCAGACAAGGAGTCTGATATGTCTTTGAAGGTTGGAATCGTCGGCGCGGCTGGATATGCCGGCGCCGAGCTCATTCGCCTCGTGCTCGGCCATCCCGAGTTTGAACTTGTTGCCATTACGTCCAACGCCGATGCCGGCCAGCCGCTGTCCGCGGTGTATCCGAGCTTTGCTGGCGCGAGCGATCTGGTTTTCACCACGCATGACGCGCCCGAGCTCAAGAGCTGCGATGCGGTTTTTCTTGCCGTGCCGCACACGGCTGCCATGGCACAGGTGCCCGCGCTCCTTGCCGCAGGCGTTTCCTGCTTCGATCTTTCGGCCGATTACCGCCTGAGCGATCCGGCCGTGTTTGAGGCATGGTATGCCGCCGAGCACACGAGCCCCGAGCTACTCAAGACACGTGCCTTCGGCCTGCCCGAGCTGTTCTGCCAGGACTTGGAGACCGCTGCTTCCAGCCATGCCGCCGGAAAGCCCGTTTTGGTCGCCTGCGCCGGCTGCTATCCCACCGCAACGAGCCTTGCTGCCGCTCCTGCCGTGCGTGCGGGCTGGGTGGCAGAGAACGGCCCCGTGATTGTCGATGCCATTAGCGGCGTGACGGGCGCCGGTAAGTCCTGCAACGCTCGTACGCATTTTTGCAGCGCCGATGAGAATTTGGAGGCCTACGGCGTGGGCAAGCATCGCCACACGCCCGAGATTGAGCAAATCCTTGGCCTGACCGATCGCGTCGTCTTTACCCCGCACCTGGCACCGCTCAAGCGCGGCCTGCTCTCCACGGTGACGATGCCGCTTACGCCGCAGGCTATCGATACCTTGACCCTTGAGGACGTTGTCGACTATTACAAGCAGTTCCTGTCTCTTATACACATCTCCGAGCCCACGAGACCG
>CABSMZ010000182.1 GCA_902478875.1 uncultured Collinsella sp. | reverse complement strand
AGGCCCGATTTTGCCTCTTGACAATGTCCTGCTCATATTAAAAGGAACGTCCCTAACTGCCGGGTTTAGGCTGTTAGGTCGAGTTCGTAGAGAAAGCTTTCGCGCGGCATGTCGTGACGGCGCTCTTCGCGGTTGGCGCGGTGCGTGGCCGTGCGCTTAAAGCCGTGCAGCTCGTAGAACTTCCACGAGCAGTTGGAGTCGGTGTACAGGTGCGCCCTCGTCGCTCCAAGCGAGGACAGGTGCGAGACCGCGGCATCGAGCAGAACCGTGCCAACGCCCAGGCCATGGACATCGCGATCCACGGCAAGCAGCGTGACCTCGTTGTCGTGCGGCAACGGGCTGCTCTCGAGCAGGCGGTTGTTGGTTCGGATGGTTGCGCGCACAAACGAGAGATACTCGGCGCAGGCATCAGGCTCCAGCTCACGCATCTGCGATAGCAGTGCGCGTTCGGTATCCATCCAATGCTCGTTGATAGTGGCGCCGGAGCTCTGTCCTGCACGCGCGAGCGAAATGCCACGCGCCTGACCGTCGATTACGGCAACCTGTGAAAACGTCGACGACGAAAGGCAATAGGCGAGGTCGCACGCGGCCTCAAGGCGGTTGTACTCATCGTTATCCGAATTGTTATGCCAAAGTTGCTGCAGAATCAGCGCGATGGCGTCGAAGTCTTCGGTATCAAACGGTCGGTAGAGAACCCGCGAGACCATGGTGCCTCTTTCTTTTGCGGATGCATATCGAGCACAGTTCTACCACGCCATTGGCATCTAATTATGGTGCCCCTGTGTTCCATGAACTCACCGTGCCCGGTGCCATGCCCATCCCCTCCGCTCGCAAACTTTTTCTGCACATGCGCCCGTTGCGGGGTGCATCGATGCGCTCGATGCGCTACATTAAATCAGTATTTTCAATGCCGCTGCGCGAGCGCTGCAGATCGACGTATCACCGACTCACAGAGCACGGCGGCGTACCAGACAGGAGGACTGCATGGGATCTGATGTGAAGATCGCACGCGCGTTGATCTCGGTTACCGATAAGACGGGCGTCGTCGATTTCGCACGGACGCTGGTTGACGACTTTGGCGTCGAGATCATCTCTACGGGCGGCACGGCTCGTGCCATCGAGGACGCGGGCGTTCCCGTAACCCCCATCGAGGAGTTCACGGGCTATCCCGAGATGATGGACGGCCGCGTCAAGACGCTGCATCCCAAGGTTCACGGCGCGCTGCTTGCCCGTCGCGATTCCGAGCAGCACATGCAGGAGGCCGCTCAGCACGGCATTAAGCTGATTGACCTGGTCGTCGTCAACCTGTACGAGTTCGAGAAGACCGTCGCTAACCCCGAAGTCACCTTCGCGGATGCCATTGAGCACATCGACATCGGTGGCCCCTCTATGCTGCGCTCTGCCGCCAAGAACGCCGCGAGCGTTACCGTCATCTCCGACCCGGCCGACTATGATGCCGTCCTGGCCGAGATGCGCGAGACCGGTGGCTGCACCACGCTTTCCACCCGTCGTCGCCTGCAGGTGAAGGTCTACCAGACCACCGCCGCCTACGACACGGCTATCTCCCGTTGGCTTGCCGCCCAGGCAAGCGACGTGGCGGACACCTCTGCCAAGCTCGAGATCTCGCTGGAGAAGGTCGACGACCTGCGCTATGGCGAGAATCCTCAGCAGAAGGCTACGGTCTACCGCTTTGCCGAGGGCTGCGAGAACACCGCGAGCTCGCAGTTCCCGCTCGTGGGCTCCGAGCAGATCCAGGGCAAGCCGCTCAGCTACAACAACTATCTGGACGCCGACGCCGCTTGGAACCTGGTCCGCGAGTTCGACGAGCCGGCCTGCGTGATCCTCAAGCACCAGAACCCCTGCGGCTCTGCCGTTGCCGAGGACATCACGGCCGCCTACGACCGCGCCTTCGCCTGCGATCCCAAGAGCGCCTTTGGCGGCATCATCGCCTGCAACCGCGAGGTTCCCTTTGATCTGGTTGAGCACTTTGCCGATCAGAACAAGCAGTTCGTCGAGGTCATCATCGCCCCGAGCTATACCGATGAGGCGCTCGAGCGCATGGCTAAGCGCCCCAACCTGCGCGTGCTGGCTACCGGCGGCGTAGACCACGGCGCCCAGGTGGAGCTGCGCTCCGTCGACGGCGGCATGCTGGTGCAGGAGGTCGACCACGTGACCGAGGACCCCGCGACCTTTACGTTCCCCACCGACCGCAAGCCCACCGACGCCGAGATGGCCGAGCTCGAGTTTGCCTGGAAGGTCTGCAAGGGCGTTAAGTCCAACGCCATCCTGGTCTCCAAGGGCAAGGCCGGCATTGGCATGGGCCCGGGTCAGCCCAACCGTGTGGATTCTGCGCTGCTGGCCTGCGAGCGTGCCGAGGACTTCTGCGAGCGCGAGGGCGTGGAGAAGGGCGGCTTTGCCTGCGCAAGCGACGCATTCTTCCCGTTCCGCGACAACGTCGACGTGCTTGCCGCGCATGGTGTGACCTGCATCATTCAGCCCGGCGGCTCCAAGCGCGACGACGAGAGCATCCAGGCCTGCAACGAACACAATATCGCTATGGTCTTCACCGGTGCCAGGCATTTCCGTCACTAAGTTTTGCCTCGGGACAAAATAATCTCCGCAAAAGACGGTCGCTCCGTTTGGAGGGCCGTCTTTTTGGTATAAGAGGACGGAATGACTAACACGAAAGGTACAACCATGCCCCAGATTGATGATGCCGAACTGTTTGGCAATGCCGAGGATCAGCGTGCGTACGAGGATTTTTGCGCCAATCAGGAGGCGGTCGAGAAGTTCACGCTCGACAAGCCCGCGCTTGTCTGCCGTTGGCGTATGTCCAACAAAAAGGTGCCCATGCTCAACCGTCACATCCGCGCACTGTCCGAGCGTCTGGTGCAGGGCGAGCCGCTTACCCATAACATGCTCAGTTGGGCCAAGCAGCACGTTGAGTGGTCACTTGCCGAGGGCGATTACACCGCCCACGACGGTGTGCTCATGCTAGTGATCGACGTTAACGGCAACGCCGCCATGACGGTGGGGGAGTACGAGCCGCTGGCCGACACGTCGGCCAAGGCGCTGCGTGCCCGTTCTGCCGAGGCTCGCTCCGAAGCCGACGAGACCGGCGTGGCGCCCGAGCTGCTCGCTGCCGTCAACGACGGTGAGCTGGCCTTTGTGGCGCCGGCGGACGAGTGCCTGTGCGGCACGGCGACGCTCATCGAACAGCTGGCCCAGACCAAGGGTATCCCGGTTACGCGCGTAGACATCCCCGCTCAGCTCAAGGGCGCGCTGTTCCTGGTGAGCGACGAGCACGGCGTGGTCCCTGCCACCGAGACGGATGCCGCCGAGGCCGACGCCGCCACGGTCGCCTTCTTCGCCGAAGGCTACGAAAAGCTCCGTGCTCGCCGCTAAATGATTTTTCTGGG
>CABSMZ010000181.1 GCA_902478875.1 uncultured Collinsella sp. | reverse complement strand
CCGCGCTTCCAAAGTTGACCGACTGAGGAGCGGGTTCCGCGGCACACCTTGATTTTATCCGGTGGGGCGGCTCTTTTGCAGCCGCCCCACTGTTTATTTACATCTGGCACCCTCAAACAATCAGACGGCAGCCCGCACTCCTGAGAGCTGCCCCGCACCCCCGGCCATCACCTTACGGCAACAACCGGCACTACTCCCCTACTTCCCAAAGATCGCAGCGAGCAAGCCCTTGCGTTTGGGCTTTTCTTCTCGGTAGGAACCCTCGGCAACCGCTGCAACCTGGCGCGGTTGCTCGCCGCCTCCACGGCGCACGATCTGGTACAGAAACGGCGACTTAACGTATTTGACCTCGATGGGCGTGGCATGCACGGTGCTCTCACCGGACAGATGCAGGCTCGGATTGAGCGGCGCCACGACGTGCGTTTCGCGCTTGTCACTAAACACCACCGCGGCCGCGCGGCCCGTCTGTCCGTTTACGGCAATGCGCACCTGCTCGTCATCGCGGCCGTCCGTCGCCGGACGATCGACAAAGTAGACCGGCACCATCACCAGGCCATCCTTATGCTTGCGGGCCTTGCGCGCCCAGGTTCGGATGCTCTTTTTATTGAGCCCCAGTACGGCCTCGGCATCGTTGCCCGCAACGTCGAGCGCCAACTTATCAATGACAACCTGGTCCTTGGTAGATGCATCGACGGAGACGACGCGGAAGTCGCCTTCCTGCATGGCGGGATCGAACGGACCGACCTTGGCAAAGTCCCACGGCTCCAAAATGCCCATGAGGCGAACGTCCAGGTAGTTTGCCCTGGGGTATGCCCAGTCGAGCACCTCGTAGTACACCAGGGTTTCCTTGCTCAGGCCCTTGCCCGGGAAGCTCGCCATCATGCGCAGGTCCGCCAGCGCCATGGGGAAATAGAAGAGCATCATGTCGTTTTGGATCGCATCTTCCACGTCGTGCCCGGCAAAGGCATCCGGGTACTGGCGCACCAGCTGCAGCGCGTTGGCGCGTGCCTGCTGCGGCGAGATTTCGCAGGGAATACCCTGATCCGGCACATACTCCGCACCCACGCCCATGGTCAGACGCTTGCTAAATGTCCCCGGCTTGAGCAGGTCGGCAATGCCGATCTTGTTGCCGCAGGACGGGCACTCAAACACGCGCTGGGTCGACTCGCCCTCAAAGGACGCACCACAGAAGGGGCAAGGAATACTCACATGCGTGGCCTCTTGGAACTCCTGCGCCGTGCCGCGATCCTCCCACAGCAGATGTTCCAGGACCGACTGATTGCGCCAGTGCGAATTGAAGAAATACCAGTCCGGGTCCTCCGGGCGCTCGAGTTGCGACACATGCGTGAGCTTGAGCAGTCCATCCACCACCGTCAGCGGCGTATGGCGAATGCCCAGAGCGCTCTTGGGCTCCCCCGCATCAGCCTGCCACGGAACGACCGTGCCGCAATAGGCGCACTCAAAGCTGCGCTTAGCCTGGTGCGAGTACATAGGGCCGCCGCAGTTTTGACATTTAATGGCAAACATCTCGTCCATGGAAACGTCCTCCTTTGCACAGGGGCTGTCGACATTAAGTATGTCGAGCAAGCAGGCACATGCCCATACCCATGTGGCCCAAAATGGACCACCCATGCAGACGAGAAGGCTCGCTCGTTAGCACCGGCAGACTATTGCTGCATTTTCTGAGCATCGGTGCACGGCGCCCCCGCGCGAGCTACACTATCCCCTTAAACATGATTGTGAGGACGACCGCTATGCTATTTGTAAATCGGCTGGTACATACGCTTGTTCCCGGCAGCGAGAGCGAGCCGGTCGATGCATCTTGCCGCACCAACGCGGGCTTTTCCGCAAGCCTCGTCTGCATTGGCCTCAACATCACCCTGTGCCTGGCCAAGGGCATCGCGGGCCTGCTCGCCGGCTCCGTCTCCCTCATCGCCGACGCTTTCAACAACCTCTCCGATGCCTCGAGCAACATCGTGAGTCTGCTCGGGTTCCGCCTTGCCAGCCGCCCGGCAGACGAAGGCCACCCCTATGGCCACGGTCGCTATGAGTACCTAGCCGGCCTGTTCGTCGCCGTCCTGGTTTGCGCCGTCGGCATCAATCTGATCCTCGAGTCGGTCACTAAGATCATCAAGCCTTCCCCCACTGCATATTCGGTGCTCTCCTTAGCCGCCCTCGTCTTGTCCATGCTCGTTAAGCTCTGGATGGCAGCGTTCAACCGCACGCTGGGCGATCGCATCGACTCGGAGACGCTCATCGCCACAGCACAGGACTCCAAAAACGACGTCATCACCTCGGGCTCGGTCTTGGTGGCGGCGCTTATTTCGCAGACGACCGGCTTTGACCTCGATGGCTGGGCAGGCCTGGGTGTGGGCATCTTCATCTGCATCAGCGGCATGGGCCTAGTGCGCGACGCCATCAGCCCGTTGCTGGGGCAAGCGCCCGACCCCAAGCTCGTCCAGGCAATCCGCGACAAGATCATGTCCTATCCACAGGTCTTGGGCACACACGACCTGATGGTGCACGACTACGGCCCCGGTCGTCAGTTTGCCAGCGCCCACGTGGAGATGCCCGGCGAGGGCGACGCGTTTGAGCACCACGAGATTCTGGACACCATCGAGCACGACATCAAGCGCCAGATGGGCATCGATATCACGCTGCACTGCGACCCCATCGCGACAACCGGCGACGACCTGCGCGGCTGGGTCAAGCGCGGCGTCATGCAGATCGATCCCGCGCTCTCCATCCACGACCTGCACGAGCACGACGGGTTCGTTTCGTTTGACCTTGTGCGTCCCGACGGCTTTGACATATCCGACGAGGATCTGCTGGAGCTCGTCACGCGCATCGTGCACGAGCGCCGGCCCGACGTCTCATGCGTCGTCACGTTTGATTCGGGCTTTAGCTCGCCCGACCGTCCAGCAGAGCAGCTGTAGCCCCGCTCCGCTCGTCCGCTAGTTTCCCTGCGCGCCCGAGATGCCGTTTTGTAGGGCGTTCCAAGCATCCGTCGCCATGCCGCCCAAGTTCTGCGCGGTATCGCCCAGGTTTTGTGCCGTGTCGCCCAGCTCTTGCGCCTTGTCTCCCAACTCCTGTGCCTTGTTGCTCAAGTCCTCCAGCGTATTGGAGCTCGAACTGTCGGTACCGCTTTGGCCGTCAGACGAGTTGCCCGAGCTGTTCTTGTGCGTGAGTTGTATTTCGAGGTTGCCGTTGTCGTTATAGTAGGCAGAAGTAACGACCCAGTTGGCATCGACGACGGGCGTTGAGCCATCATCAGTCAGGACCACGGCATTCGAAAGATCGGCGCCGCGCGACTTGAGAAGCTTCCTGGCGTTGGACCAGTACTGCCCCGGGATATCGCTCAAATCGACGGTGCTAGACGAGGCGGACTCGGTTTGCTCGGCAGCGGTATCGGCCGTTGAGCTCCCCCGCTTGTTGAGCATGCCCGA
>CABSMZ010000180.1 GCA_902478875.1 uncultured Collinsella sp. | reverse complement strand
CTCGGAGATGTGTATAAGAGACAGGTGGTAAACCAACGCTTGTTGGTGACGGTCAGTTCGCCTGCCTCGGCGTCATAAGCCATGCGGACCGGGCAGATGACCTGGCCGTACTCGGTAAGGCCCGGGCTCGGCTGCTGCCAAGGGAACACCATGCCATCGATGCAGAAGTTGCTGTTGTTGGGGTAATCGCCGTTGTCGCCGCCATACATGTCGTAGGCAACGCCGTCCTCGGTCACAGCAGCCAGGCCGTGGTCGCACCATTCCCAAATAAACTGACCTTGGATGCAATCCCAGCGATCGAAGACCTCCTGGTACTCGGACAGGCCTCCGGGACCATTACCCATGGAGTGGCCGTACTCGCAGTTGATGCGCGGCTTGGGGAACGGATGCTCGCCAAAGTCGTTCATCTGCGACACGCGGGAGTACATCGTGGAAATGACGTCGACGGTATCGGCGTTGCGATCCTCCTCGTAGTGGACCGGACGACCGTCGAGCTCGTGAGCTCTGGCGTACATCGCGCGGATGTTGCAGCCATAGCCGCTCTCGTTGCCCATCGACCACATGATGATGCATGCGTGGTTGCGCTCCTGCATCACCAGGCGCTCAACACGGTCAACGTAAGCCGGCTCCCAGGCAGGGTCGTCGGTGACCAGGGCAATATTGCCGATATTCTCGAAGCCGTGGCTCTCCATATCGGTCTCGGCGACCAGCATGATGCCGTACTCGTCGCATAGCTCGTAGAAGCGCGGGTCGTTGGCGTAGTGGGACGTGCGCACCGCGTTGATGTTGTGCTGCTTCATGAGCTCCAGGTCGCGGCGCATGCGCTCGAGGCCCACGGCGCGGCCCTTGTGATCGTCGTGATCGTGGCGGTTGACGCCATGCATCTTAAAGTAGGTGCCGTTGAGGTAGATATGATTGCCCTCGACCGTCACCTCGGCAAGGCCCTGACGATGTGGCACGTACTCGCTGACCTCGTCGCCGTCGTAGACCTCAAACGTCAGGTCATAGAGGAAGGGGTCCTCGGGGTTCCAGAAGTGGGCATCGGCAACGCTGCACTCGGCATGACCGTCGACGAACTCACCCGTAGCGACCACATTCTGGCCATCGCTGAGCGTATACACAACGCGGCTTGCGCCCTCGGCAACCGTATCGAGCGTAATCAGAGCGGCATCGCCCTCGCGGTGCGTGCGGAACCTAAAGTCGACCAGATGCGCGGCGGGACGCTGCATAAGGTACACATCGCGGAAGATACCCGATGCCCACCACATGTCCTGGTCCTCGATGTAGCTACCATCGCTGTACTGCAGAACCTTGACCGCAAACAGGTTGTCGCCCTCGACGAGCGCGTCGGTCACGTCAAACTCGGCGGACAGGCGCGAACCCTTGGTCATGCCGATAAACTTGCCGTTGACATACAGCTCGCCGTAGCTCTCGATACCGTCGAAGCGAATAATCTCGCGAGCGCCGGCAGGCACGGCAGGAAGGTTGACGATGCGCTGGTAGACGCCCGTGGGGTCGTCGGAGGGAACGAACGGCTGATCCACCGGGAACGGGAAGCCCTCGTCGGTATAGGCGAGATTGCCATAGCCGTCTACCTGCCACAGGTGCGGAACCTCCACGTGATCCCACTCGGGCTCGTACGTGCAAAGCGCCTTGTTGGAGACGGCCGCGGGGCCCTCAAAAAGGCGGAACTGCCACGAGCCGGACAGCTGGACAAATCCGCGCGACAGCTCGCGGCTGTACGTAGCGGCGAGATCGGCGGTCTCATAACCCATAAAGTACGCATGGGGTGCCAGGCGGTTCCTGTGGGTGAGCGCTTGGTTTTCCCAATCGTTAATGGCGTCCATGGTGATGCTCCTTCGTCATCGTAGTGCTTCTTTGTGCAACCGGTTGTCCTTATCTTACGGGCGGTACAAAAATCTGTGCAACCGGTTGTCCGCTGAACGGTCGATTTTGCCGGATTAACGGTGCAACCGGTTGTACAACCATGCTATTTATGTCACCCTAAGCTTAGGCACACAGCACGGGGCATCGTTCTTGAGCTCACAGGCAACTGCCGCGCCTACCTATGTCTCGCCCATACATGCCGTGCTCAGTCGCAGTTTGATTGCAAAACGACACCGGTCACCGGATACCATGAACGCCGTTCACGCGCGCTATAGTAATCTGTATCCGCATTAGCCTTTATCGATAGCCCACCGACCCAATTGCACAGGAGACGCCATGACCCAACCAGCACGCACCGCACCCACGCTTGCCGAGGTTGCTGAAGCTGCCGGCGTATCGCGCTCCACAGCATCGCGAGCACTCAACGATTCGCCCCGCATTAGCGAGGAGACCAAAAAACGCGTCCGCGCAGCTGCCAAGGAAGTCAATTTTGTACCCAACGCACGCGGCCGGGCGCTCGCCGTCGGACGCACGGAAATTATCGCCGTACTGGTTACCGAGCCTTTGAGCGAGCTGTTTAGCGATCCCACCTACAGTGAGTTTTTAAGCGGTATTACCGAGGAACTTTCGGAGTCGTCTTACCTGCCCGTGATCTTGCAGGCATCTTCCTCGCATGAGCGCAATCGCGCACGCGAGCATTTTGAGCGCCGCTCGTTTGACGCCGTCATCGACGTCTCGCCCTACAAGGGCAGTGAGCTGCTCGAGGTGCTGCGCGAGCTGGGCGTGCCCACTGTGTTATGCGGCCAGCTCGAGGGCCATCCCTATCGCGACGTGTTCTCGACGGTCTACTCCGACGACGAAGAGGGCGGACGCTTTGCGGCGCTCGCTATGAAAGATCGCGGACGCAAGGACATCGTTGCCGTGCTGGGGCCGCAGGATAACCCCGCCGTCGTCGACCGCCTTCGCGGCTACCGTGCAATTTTGGGCGAAAGCCTTCCGGATGAAAATGTCATCTATACCGGATGGAGCAGCGGAGACGGCTACCAAGCCACGCGGCGGCTGCTCGCGCGCGAAATACATGCCGACGGCGTGCTATGCGGATCGGACCGTATCGCGACCGGCGTTATCGCCGCATTCAACGAAGCGGGAATTAGCGTACCCAAAGACGTTTCGGTCGTGGGCTTCGATGACCACGAGGTCGCAGCTCGCAGCGTCCCCGCGTTGACGACCATTCGTCAGCCGCTTCGCGAAGAAGGCCGCATGGCCGCAGGCATTGCGCTCGACATGATCAACGGCGCCGCGCCCACCACCACTGTCATGCACATGCAGCTCGTTCAGAGAGACTCACTGTAGGAAACTGGGCCGGGCTTTCCGCGACGTCCGGTCACCCCATGCCCTCACAACCTCGACGCATAAAAAACGAGGGAAGGCACGCGTCCTTCCCTCGTTGCAGGCAATATGTAGCCGCTCGCCTACATCAGGCGCAGGCTGACGTCCTTGAGCTGGGCGCCGCTAACGGCACTCGGAGCGCCCGACATGAGGTCGGAGCCGCTGGCCGTCTTGGGGAACGCCATGACGTCGC
>CABSMZ010000179.1 GCA_902478875.1 uncultured Collinsella sp. | reverse complement strand
GCTTGGCACGGCGCGCCACGCCCACCGGCGCCTTACCGGCGGCGGATTGCTCATCCATATTGCCCTCGCCTGTAATGACCAGGTCGACATCGCGCACGTGCTCGTCAAACCCCACGAGATCGAGCACCGTCTCCACACCCGAGCGTAGCTCCGCGCCGAGCGCCAGCAACGCCGCGCCCAAGCCACCGGCAGCGCCCGCGCCGGGCACGCCAAGCACCGAGCCAAATGTCCGTGCGTTCTCGGGTGTGCGCAACAACCCCTGGGCTCGCGCCTCGAAAATTGCCGCATCGAGCAGGCGACCGTAGCCGACCATCCAGCCGTCGTATCTGCGCAGCACCTCGACATCATCCGCCGGCAGGCCCTTCTGCCCGCCAAACACCGCCAGTGCGCCGCGACGCCCTACGAGCGGATTCTCGACATCCGAAAGCACCACGACACGCATGCCATTCAGTGCCCGAAGCGCTGGCGCCAAATCAACGCTCGCCACCTGCTCAAGGCCGGCAAGACCGGGGGCGACATCGCATCCCTGATCATCGACCACGCGCGCGCCCAGCGCCTGCAGCATGCCGGCGCCACCGTCGTTGGTGGCACTGCCGCCCAGACCAATATAGAGTGTCCTTGCGCCCGTGCGAACTGCGCGAAGCATAAGCTCGCCCACGCCATAGGTCGAAGCCGCCAACGCCGCCGACTCCGTACAACTCGAATACCCAATACCCGCCGCCTCGGCCATCTCAATTACAGCCGAGTCGCGCTCGTCGTCCACCAGCATCTGGGCAGACACGCGATCGCCCAAGGGACCTGCCACCTCGCAGGTCACAATCTCACCGCCGCACGCGTCGATGGCGTCGAGCGTTCCCTCGCCGCCATCCGCCAGCGGCAACGCGCGCACCTCGGCATCGGGCCACACACGGCGCATGCCCTCGGCAACCGCCGCCTCCGCCCGTGCACTCGACACGCTGCCCTTAAAGGAGTCGATCGCCAGCAGCACACGGCGGGGCCGGCGGCACGCAGGGCCAAAGTCAACCGCCTCAACGGCGATATCTTCGGCACACGCGAGCGCCTCGGCATGAGCGGCATGCGCCTCAAGATCGGCCCCACAACCGCCATCAGCGCCGCCTGCTCCGCGCAGACCGCCAAAATAGCTAATCAGCAGCTCACGGCATTCATCCGCCAGGACCCCAGCCGTCACGTTAAACCGATGATTCAGGCGCGAGTCGGCATTCAAATCGTATAGGGATCCCAGCGCGCCCGCCTTGGCATCGGCGGCACCGTATACGCAGCGGCCCACGCGCGCGTTGACCATGAGACCCGCGCACATGCAGCAAGGCTCGAGCGTTACATAGACCGTGCAATCGGAAAGGCGCCAGCGACCGAGCGACCGAGCGGCAGCGCACAGGGCCGCGAACTCTGCATGCGCCGAAGGGTCCTGGTCGAGCTCGCGACGATTATGCGCCCGCGCGACAATCTCACCAGCACGCACCACCACAGCGCCAATGGGCACTTCGCCCACTACCGCGGCGGCGCGCGCCTCGACCAGTGCCTCGCGCATGAACTTCTCATCGATTTCGGTGATCGTCATCGTTCGCCTTCCCTGTTGCAAATCCAAAACGATGCTATCATTACGACTCACGGAGAGATGGCAGAGCGGTTGAATGCGGCGGTCTTGAAAACCGTTGAGCGCGAGAGCGTTCCGGGGGTTCGAATCCCCCTCTCTCCGCCACTTTAGTGATTCACCGGTGTCATGGTCCGCTCAAACAGCGCATCGACCACGTCGGCTATCTCAGGTCGACGCTCAAGATCGTGGCCCGATTCCCACCATATCGTGAAAAGTCGAATAATACCGCCGGCGACAAACTCAGACGTCGTCTCGAGTGACACGGGGGCCAGGGCATCCTCGGCAAGCGCGTTCATCACACGCTCGCGGATGGAGCGGGCAATGCGGTCGCAAATAACGTTGGTCAACATGCCCGACATGCTGCTTGCCAAAATGTTATCCATGAGCTGCTCGTGCGCCAGAATCAAATCCATGGCATCGTCCAAAATCGCGTGCCGAAGCGCGCGCACGTCCTCGGCAGACACCGCGCCGGCCTCATCGGGCTGTTTTTGCGGCAAGCCCGACATGAGCTCATCGATATAAAAGGCAAAGTAATCGTTCTTGTCGCGAAAGTGCTTGTAGAACGTCGTGCGGCGAATCATGGCGCGGTCGCACAGCATGGCAACCGTCAGGTCCTCAAAACGATGCTCCTCGAGAAGCTCGGTAAAGGCATCGAACAGGGCGCGGTAGGTTTTCTTAATGCGAAGGTCCACTGGTATCGCCATCCTCAGGGCAAAGACAACACTCGTCAATCTGTCGCATATCTTACACCTGTACCTCGCGCGCTTTGCCCCGGTGCCAACCCCGCCGAAAACACAACGCTTACCGGAAAGTTCGGCACGGCAAAACGTTGCGGGTATACTAGTAGCGTTATACCAACGGCAGCTGGCGCATGCCGCCGCGGCCATTCGAAACGGAGACATCATGATTACCGTCATCATCGGCATCGTTGTTGTCATTGTGATTGTCTGCGCCATCGCCGGCATCTACAACAACATGGTCACCAAGCGTAACCGCATCGACAACGCCTGGCAGAACATCGATACGCAGCTGCAGCGCCGCAACGACCTGATCCCCAACCTGGTCGAGACCGTCAAGGGCTACGCCAAGCACGAGCAGGAGACGCTCTCCGCCGTGATCAGTGCGCGTAACACCGCCGTCAAGGCCACCACGCCCGAGGCCAAGATGGAAGCCGACAACGTGCTGACCGGTGCGCTGCGCCAGCTCTTCGCCGTAGCCGAGGCCTACCCCGATCTTAAGGCAAACACCAACTTTACGCAGCTGCAGGCATCGCTCGAGGATACCGAGAACAAGATTAGCTATGCACGCCAGAGCTACAACGATTGCGTGCTCAGCTACAACAACGCCATCCAGACGTTCCCGGCTGTCATCTTTGCCGGCATCTTCCAGTTTAAGGAGCGCCAGGGCTTCGAGGCCGCCGAGGCAGCCCACCAGGCCCCGACCGTCAAGTTCTAGTAGTTTGGCAGCGCATCCTTAATCGGCCAAATGCATAAACCGCCCCGTCGAATGCATACTTCGACGGGGCGGTTTCCTTTTTCGCGAAGGTCCCCCTCTAAGCGCCGTGCATTTTTAGGAGTATTCAACATAACCAAGAGCTTCGGGCGCCACGATAAATGCCAAAGACCGCGAATATCCCTGCAAATCAAACGCTGCCAGCCCATAACCCCGCCCATCATTCGTAGAAAACATCGAGAACTCCCGATTTTTTGCCCGAGATCGGTATGCAGGGACCTTCGACTGCAGAATACTCGCAAAAATGCACGTCGCCACCGCCCCCACATGGCGCGAAGCAAAGCAAAAGCGCAGCCTAAAAGGCCACGCACCATCTTTATTCAGATTAATCATTGCCCGTTGTGACATCGCCGAACCCGCAGGGCAGAGAACAAGTTCCCTCCCGGCGCACTCCGCA
>CABSMZ010000178.1 GCA_902478875.1 uncultured Collinsella sp. | reverse complement strand
GCTTCTCATAGGGCAGCCCATCGGAACTGGACGGGCGTCCAATTGCGTGTAATCGCGTCCCAACGCCTTGCTCAAATTCATATAAAATGCGTCCGCAACAAGCGTTGTAAAATCTAGTGATATGAGCATCCCGGTTGCTTCTGTGCTTCGATGCTCTCGTCTTTAGCGCCCTCCGTTCAGTGGAGGACTGACGGTAGGTGACGTAAAACAAGAAAAGGGAGCAAGCGCAAATGAAAGCAACCGAGGCAAATCTGCTCGACCTTATGGGCGTGGCAAAGATGCAGTTCGTCATTCCTGTGTACCAGCGAGTTTATTCGTGGAGCGTAAAAGAGTGCGAAGTGCTTTGGGATGACGTCATGCGAGCGGGTCGTGATGACGTGCCGCATTTCGTGGGGTCGATGCTTTATATACCTGAGTCCGAGAGCTCGGCCACAAGCATCTCGCGCGTGCTCCTGATCGATGGACAACAGCGTATGACGACGTTCTCATTGATGATTGCCGCCTTAGCTGATTATTTGGAGAGCAATCCGGACAAGGCTGGTTTCCTTGGGGATCTCAAGATCTCGGCTCTGCGAAAGAATTACCTCTTTAACGATGATGACTACAACGGTCTGGCGCGCTACAAGCTGGTGCTTTCGCAGGACGATAAAGAGACGCTGTTTTCCATCGTATCTAGGTCTCCCGTGCCAGATGAAAAATCGGATCGGATCGTCGAGAACTATGCGTTCTTCCGTGAAAAGATGCACGGGAAATCATTCGACCCTGCAAGGCTTTGGGCGGGGCTAAACCGCGTGCAGGTCATCGACACCAAGCTCACCGCGGGCGTTGATAATGCCCAGCTCATATTTGAGTCCATGAACTCCAAGGGCAAGCCGCTCACGCCTATTGACCTCATTCGTAACTTCGTTCTTATGTCTCTTCCCAATGACGAGCAGACCAAGCTTTACGAGGGTTACTGGCACCCGCTCGAGCGCTTGTTCGGAAAAGGCGGCGAAGAAGAGTTCAATGCATTTATCTGGTACTGGCTGTGGCTCAAGGTACCCAATAGGATGCCAAAGGAAAACGAGGCCTACTACGAGTTCAAACGCTATTTCGCTGATGACTACGATGGGGATACCGAGGGCCTGCTGAAGGAGCTCCGCGAATATGCGCAAAGATATGCCAGGTTGTTCCTTGGCGAGGAGAAAGACGATGGCCTGCACCAAGTATTCGGCAGAATCGTAAGCCTTGATGTGAAGCAGATCAGGCCTCTTTTGATGCTGCTTTACTCGGTTTACGAGGGAAATATGTTAAACCACAATGCGTTTTTGCGTATCTGCGAGACTATCGAGTCGTTCCTGTTCAGGCGGGCGGTTTGCGGCAGGCTTACCACGGGCCTAAATAATTTCTTTGCCGGCATGTATCGCAATCTCGAGCAGCAGGACGATATCGAGGAGTACGTTACGGCGATGCTCCTTATCCACAGCAGCGGTATGACCGCATACTTTCCGACAGACGAGCATTTTGTCGAGGAGTTTAAGACGCGTGACTGCTACAACCGCTTCTCCAAAAAGCGCTATTACCTGGAGCGCATGGAGAACTGGCACCACCCAAAGGAGCCCATCTCGGCTGACAATTACCAGATCGAGCACATCATGCCCCAGACGATCGATGATGAGCACGGCTGGAAGGAATCGCTTGGTGAGAACTGGGAAGACGTCCACGACAGGCTGTGCAACAACTTGGGAAATCTTACGCTGACGGGCTACAACCAGGAGTACTCAAACCGGTCGTTCTCGGACAAGCTCAATCTGCCTGACGTCGGATTTAAGTGCAGTCCGCTCTACCTGAACAAGTCGATCGCCTCGCGTGAAAAATGGGGTGAGGAAGAGATTGGACAGCGCGCGGACGAGCTGGCGAAAGAGGCGTGTGAGATATGGAAATATCCCGACCTTCCGGCAGACGTCGTCGACAAGTACCGTCCTTCTCGCGGGGAGTCTGATGAGGCTCCTATCTGGACTCTGCAGGAGAATCACCCCACCTTTGCCGAAGGTGGGCTCAACCAGAAGCTTTTCGATGAGGTGCGCGAGTCCGTTCTGAGTGGTAACCCTTCGTGGGAGTCCTACATAGCTAAGTACTATGTAGGCTTCAGGTCGGGCAAGCGAAAACTGCATGCCGTGTTAGAAGGCAGGACCAGCAACGGTGGTTGGATTGCCGTTGGCTTGGCAAAGAGTGTGGATGATCTAACGGATCCAGAGGACATGTGCCAGGACAAGCGTACGCAGGGTGGATTTGGCCCGGGCTTACCCACTTACGTTGCGCTTCGGAATGCCGATGACATTCCTGCGGTGCTCGATCTCATAAAGCAGTGCTAGGTTGAAGGCTGGGAATCTAGTTCCCAGCCCTTGCCAGCTCAAAATCGTCGATGGCCCATTCGCCCGTCTACGCCCCTACGATCCTGCGGGCTGCACTCAGCAGCTCGTACTCCCTCTGGCTCCACTGGTACAGCTCGGTCGCGCGTACGGCGTCGCGGCACAGATCCAGAAACACCTCGGCGCCCTCGCAGAAGCACTCGCGGGCAAAGGCGCCGGATCCGTCCGCAACGCACGCGCCGTCGGCAAAGAGCTTCCAGCTGGACGGCTCGCGCGAGTCGTCTCCGGGCAGCTTGATCTGCAAAACAAGTGGGCCGCCAGCGGCACATGGCCCTTCTTCCAACGCCTGCACCGTAAAGCGCATCTGGAGGGACAGAGTATAAAATCCGGAAAAGTGTCGAAATAGGCACCTTAAAACTTCGGAAAAAGTGTCAAATTCGATAGCACAATTATCCGGAAAAGTGTGGCTGGATGACAAAACAGCACTTAGAAGCCGGCGCTGGATGCGGAATCCTGTGGCCGCCTTCAGCCCTCGCTACTCGTCGTCCCCGTCGTTGGGGTCGCCCTTGAGGGTGTTGATGTCCAGGTACTGGTTATCGTCCTCTTTTTGCTGGGTCTCCGACTCCGCTTGGGTGGGGCCGCGGAACAGCTGGAATCCCTCAAATGCAATGACACCGAGCAGGGCAATGATAATGGCGATAAAGGCAACCTTGACTGCCTGCGGAAATTCCGAGAAACGCAGTGCCTTTTCCTCGGCGTAATAATCGGCGAAGCGCTCTTCGCCCGTGCTTTTGGTATACGCCGGCGCGGACGCGGCCTCCGGGTCATATTCCGGTGCGGGCGTGGCAGCGTACGGATCGTCGAGATAATCGCTCGACGCGGTGCCATAGTCCTCGGTCTCGATGCGACTGTTGCCAGCATAGCCATCGGAATAATCGGAATATGCCGTACCGTCCTCATAGTCTGCGGCGCTCGTGTTGGCGGCAAAAAGCGGGTTAACTGGAACGTCGAGCGCCGGCATGCCGGTAGAGGTCTCATCCAGATCGGCTGCAGCCCAGGAATCGTAGGCAACCTGATGGGCAACGGGCTCATCGAGCCTTGCGACCGGAGGCTTGCGTGCCGCAGGAACAGGCAACTGCTGGGCGCTGTACATAACCTGTCTCTTATACACATCTCCGA
>CABSMZ010000177.1 GCA_902478875.1 uncultured Collinsella sp. | reverse complement strand
GTGTATAAGAGACAGATGTAGGTGTTGGAGGCGTCGGCCCAGATCTCGTTAAAGGTGAACCAAAAGGTCACCTGGTCGGCGTACTCCTTAAAGCAGAAGGTGGCAAAGTCCACAAAGGCATCGATGGTCTCGCGGTTGAGGAAATCGCCCTTTTCAAAGAGAGGAAGCGGCGTATCAAAGTGATGCAGCGTGACAAACGGCTCAACGTGGTGCTTGTGGCACTCGGCGAAGAGATCGTGATAGAACTGGACACCCTCGGGGTTAATCTTACCGGTGCCGTTGGGGAAGATGCGGCTCCAGGCGATGGAGAGGCGAATGCCGTTGATGCCAAACTCCTCGCACAGCTCCAAATCGACGGGGTACTGGTTGTAGAAGTCGGAAGCGGGATCGGGGGAGAAGCGGCCCTGGGCTTCTAGGAAGTCGTCCCAGGCAACTTTGCCTTTACCGTGGGTGCGGGTCTCGCCCTCTACCTGGTAGGCAGCAGTGGCGCCGCCAAAGATAAAGTTCTCGGGAAACTGCGCAGGCGGGTTGGTGACGCTAGCAGGGTTAACGGACATGATGATCCAATCGTCTAAATCGAAGGGCCAGCCGGTCTTGGATGGTCGGCTGGCCCTGAGCGTTACTTACTTCGAAAGCTGCTCGGAGACGAAGGCGAGAGACTTGTCACCGTTCTGAGAGAGCTCGATGTACTGCTTGCCGCGGCAGGCGACGCACTTGTTGCCCACGCGCTCGCAGTCCTTCTGCAGGTCGGTCAGGTAGCTTGCGGCCTGCGGGGCCAGGACGACCAGGTCAAAGTCGGGGAGCATGTCAACGTGGTTGCCGTATGCCTCGGCAGCGGTCTCAAGATTGATGCCGCGCTCCTTGGCGGCCTTGGCCAGCGCGTTGGCGAGCAGGCCCGAGGTTCCGCCGCCCTGGCAGAGCACGAGTACGCGCTTACCGTTGAGGTCGCTGGCAGTCGTTGCCTCGGCAGCGGGTGCTGCAGAAGCGGCAGGAGCGTCGGCCTTCACGGCCTCGGCAGCGGCGCCGGCGGCAACGCTCTTGGCGTCAGCCTTGCCCTGGAAGGCATCGTTGAGCTTAGCGGCCTTCTCGGCGTTCTTGGCGGCGAGCTCCTCCTGGGAGATCTCGGCCTCCTCGGCGCACTTCTGGGCGTCATAGGCACGGAAGAACGGATAGTACAGGACGAAGTCGACGACCAGGATAAGGGCGAGCATCACAAAGGCGAGCGGCTGGAAGCCCAGGCCCATGATGGTGCCGATGGGGCCGGGGACGGTCCAGGGCAGGGTGTACATAAAGCCGTTCATGCCCAAGAAGTCGATAAAGATCTTGAGGATCCAGATGTTGGCGATCGGGGCAAAGACAAACGGGACAAAGAAGACGGGGTTGAGCACGATGGGCGCGGCGAACAGCAGCGGCTCGTTGACGGCAAAGCAGACGGGGACGATGGCGGCCTTACCGACGGCGCGCATCTCCTGGGACTTGGCCAGGAAGCAGAACATAAAGACCAGGACGAGCGTGGCGCCGGTGCCGCCCATGCAGACGACGAAGTACTGGGCACCCTGGGTCAGGACAGCGGAAGCGTGCTGGCCAGCCTGGAACGCAGCCAGGTTGTCGGTCATGTTGGCAACGAGGGCGGCGGCGATGGCGGGCTCGACGATCGAGGGGCCGTGGACGCCCACGAACCAGAACAGGCTCATGGCGCCGTAGATCACAGCGAGGCCGATGTAGCCATCGGCAGCGGTGAACAGGGGCTGGAACACCTGGATGACGCCCTGGGCAAAGCAGAAGCCAAAAGCAGCGCGGAAGACGATGTCAAAAACCCAAAAGACGGTGATGCAGACGGAGAAGGGGATGATGTCCTTGAAGGTCTGCGAGATGTTGGGCGGAACCTGCTCGGGCATCTTGACGGTGATGTTGCGCTTGATGAAGAACTTGTAGATGATGCCGGTCACAAACGCAGCGATAAAGGCGGTCAGCAGGCCTTTGGAACCAAGGTAGGTGGTGTTGAAGCCGCTGGCGGCGTCTGTGGCGATGGTGTCGCTCGAAAGGAGCAAGAAGCCGATGATGGCCGCGCACATGCACGAGATGAAGTTGATCTGGTTGTTCTTGGGCAGATCGCGGTTCTGAGCGTCGGCGAAGTGCTTGGCCGTGGTGGCGGCGCAGGCGATGGCCAGGATGCCCATGGAGTAGTTGTAGCACTTCCACAGGGCGTTGTTGATGTCATCGGGCCAGTAGAAACCCCAGATGTTGGGGACCGAGGCTACCAGGCAGAAGATGGACGAGAAGATGATGATGGGGATGACGGAGATAAAGCCGTCGCGGATCGCCTTGAGGTACTTGTTGCGGGCGATCGCGTTGAAAAAGGGCTGGCCCTTTTCGATAGTGGCGATGAGTTGCTCCATGCAATGCTCCTAAGAGTCGGTGGGTTAGCAACGATGGTAGCTTTTGGCGTTCGGTTGCCAAAATGTTGACGTTGCCATTTTGCGACACAATAAAAGACGCGAACCGTTGGTTCCTGTGCCTGCGAACCATCGATTCCTTATGCGTGAACGTTTGAGCCGCCCGGTGGCTCTGTGTTTGCGCAATGGCAACGTTAACATTTGGGCGACAAAAGCCGTTCGGGGAAGCGGGATTGTCGGTGAACGGTAGGTTTTGGGTGGTAAGCGTATTGCGGGGAGGCGTTGGATATACTTGAAGGCGTTCATTTGACTGCGTAGGGTGCCGCCAATGGCATCGTTGACATAGAAAGATCGACCTATGGCCGCTGTTAAAAAATCGGTTTCCGTTAAGGACGTGGCGCGTCTCGCGGGCGTCTCGGAGCAGACGGTCTCGCGCACCGTGCACGATTCGCCCAGCGTGCGCCCCGAGACCAAGGAGCGCGTGCGTGCCGCCATGCGCGAGCTGGGGTATCGTCCCAATTTTGCCGGTCGATCGCTGCGCCGCGGCAAGTTTAAGACCGTCGGCGTCGCCATGTTCAACATTACCGGCACCGGCAACCTCGACCGCATGGAGGGCTTTGCCGCCGCGGCCGACAAACACGGCTATGCCATTACCCTCACTAAAGTAGATGGACACCCCTATACCCTCGAGAGCGCATCGTCGCGCATGAGCGCACTGCCGGTGGATGGCATGGTTGTGATCATGAATCGCATGCCGGCGGATTTTGGCACCTTCGAGCCACTGCCCGGCATGCAGACGGTGCTCGTTACCATGCTGGAGCACCCGCTCTGTTCAACGGTCGATAACGACCAGTTCGATTGCTCGCGCCAGGTGGTCGAGTACTTGTTGGAGCAGGGGCACAAGACCGTGCACTTTATCTCATGTCCCGAGCGCTCGCTTTCGGGCATGCAGCGCGAGGAGGGCTGGCGCGAGACATTGCGTGCGCATGGTATTGAGCCGCCGCGACTCGTCCGTGGCGATTGGACGGCACAGAGCGGGTATGCTGCCGGTCAGGCTCTGGCGGACGATCCGACCTGTACGGCCATTTATGCTTCCAACGATGCCATGGCCTACGGCTGCATTCGCGGGCTCGAGTCGTGCGGAAGGCGCGTGCCCGAGGACGTGAGCGTGGTGGGTGTTGACGATAGTTTGGGCGATATCGTGCCCGATCGTCGCCTGACTACGGTGCGCTTT
>CABSMZ010000176.1 GCA_902478875.1 uncultured Collinsella sp. | reverse complement strand
ACCGCAGGAAGCTTGGATACGCCTAGGCGCGGTCCAAGAAATCGTCCGCACCCCCAAAAGAGAGCCCTTACCAGAGACGCGACGGAAAGGATCGTCGCGCGGAGATCGTCCGCTATCGCGTCTTGGATTAAGTTTTCCGAAGTGATGTACACCACTTCTGGGAGAAAACAAAGCACCATGCTAAGGCCAAACAAACACAGCGGATTTGAAGCGAACCACGGAAGAATCATGAAAAGGCCAGCCTCAATTAGCATCGAGCCGCGCATGGTATTTCTTTTCCCGAAACGCGATGAGAAGAAATCTGCTGCAATGTAGGCCATCGCATTTACTGCATAGGATGCACCGAAAAAGATTCCTATTATGGAGACGGGAGCATCAAATGCGTCGAATACCAACTGATTCAAGTTGTAATAACTCCCGTAGAATCCGTCGAGCATGCTTGTGCCGATTAGGAGAAGCAATACCGCAAAAGCGGATTCTCCAACGCGCCAGGTCTCGCGCCTGAACATCTTGGCTGCGTCAAACCTCCCCTTTTCTGATCTTTCAGAACGGGTCGTTTCCGTCCTCTCAATGGGATACAGAAGGAAAAGCTGCAGGAGATAGAAAACGGAGACACATACGTAGAGGGCACTCCAAGATACTTGGGCAATGAAAGATCCGAGCACAATTGCCATTCCCGTAGCGATTGATTGCGCGGCAAGCAGCCGAGCGTTGATGGTGAGGAAGTGCTCTCCTTGACCGGCATTTCGGGCAATTTCATATAAAAGTGCTTGTTCGGATCCCGATTGAAGGGAGTAGGCGAGTGCCTCAACAAGGGAAAGCACGACAAGAAAGGGGCCTGAGAGCAACAGCATGCCGGCGGTATGGAAGAAAAGCAGCAGCACGCCCACTTGAATCGAAAACTTCTTTCCAAAGAAATCGCCTATCAGCCCTGTTGGCAGCTCGAGGACGACCGTTGCTATGTTGAACAGGGCTTGATAAAGCGCGATTTCCGTTACAGACATTCCTTTCTCCGCAAGGAAAAGTAGAAACACTCCCCGATTTAAAACAAATCCCGTGAGAACGAAAAAGGCGGAATAGACGTGCAGTTGCGTAATGGCATTCTTATTCATTTGGCACTACCAACAACTATTTTTGTCGGGCCGCTCGCTACTGATTCGAAGCCTGAAGTGTTCACAGTTGATGTGAAGAGCGGTAAAGCTTTTGAACAGGGTATCAATGGAATACATCCGAAGCGTTTTCGGCAGTATCATCGGCGAAGGCGGGATTAGCCTTTACGCGGCGCTCACCCTCGATGTATTTGACGATTTGATCAATCGTCTGGTTGGCGTGGCTCTTGAGCTTGCGCTCATAGAAGAAGAGGCCGAGCTTGCCGCGCGTGCCAGACGTGTTGCCACCCACGCCCTGAAAATCCTCGGTATAGGTGAGCTCGCAGGCACCATCGCCAGCAGGTGCAGCCTCATAGCGCATGGTATTGATGCCCGCCGCATACTGAAATCGGACCTCATAGAAGCACGGGTAGTCAAAGTGCTTGATCTTAACCTTAATCGCCGTGCCCTTAGCCTTGCCTTTTGCAGACTGGGCACGCTTCTCGTACTTATAGCCGTTGAGCTTGTTGCGGCTGGGACGCTTGCCCGTGGCGTTCTCGATATCCTGCATGATGGACCCCGCCAGAGCGTCAAAAAGCTCCTCCGGCGTCACCTTAAGCGTTTTGGTGAGCTGCATGATGGCTCCTTATTCGTTTGAACCGTTCGAGTCATTGTACCGCCCCAGGCTCTCCCATGCGTTGCGGTGCCATTTGGACGATTGAGGGCTTTACGGCCCCAAAACTAACCAAATAGCACCGTAAAGCCTGAGGTGGCTAGAGGTTGTAGGTGACTACTTGAGGTTCGGCGGGTTCGACGAAGATGGTTGGATCCGGCTGCTCCACGCGGACGAACTTGACGGTCACGGCCTCAAAGCCCGCCTTGTGCAGAACATCAGCGTAAACGCGCGCCTGCAGGGCGTGCTTCTCGAGCAGCTGGTCGGGCGTCTCATCCGGCGTGCCGCCCGTCTTGTAGTCGATGACCAGTGCGCACGACGGATCGGCCGGGTCGGTAGCCAGTGCATCGATGGCGCCCTCGGCATAAGCACCGTAGCGAGCGATGTCCTTGTCCTCGCAGCCCAGTGAAAAGAACGGCACCTCGGCGCGAACGCACGGCCACGCGAGCAGGTCGGCACGAACAGCCGACTTGAGCCAGCGGTCCAGGGCAACGTCGAAGCGTTCGCGCTGTTCCGGCGTCAGGTGCCACAGGCGAGCCAGGGCCTCGGCACGCTCAGCGGGCAGCGCATCGGCACCCATCTCGATGAGCCACTGGCAGGCAGCGTGGAAGGCCGAGCCCAGCGCCATGGGGTTGCCAACGGGCTCGACGGCGGCCACGTCTGCATCCGTCATCTCGGAACCATCCGACTCCGCATCATCGCCGGACTCGTCCATGGGCACGTGTGCCTCGGCGGCACGATCTTCCGTCTCGGCATGGAGCGCCGCGGCGATTGACGAGTAGCTATACGAATCACGCATCGGATACGGACAGATGCCCATGCGCACGCCCACTGCCTGGGGATACACAAGCTCAAACGAATCGGGCTTGGGGTCGGCAGGACCGGGCACGGTTGAGCGCGCAGCATTATCGGCGGCATCGGCATCGCCGCGAACAAGCCTGCCCTCGACATCCAGCGAAGCGTTGGCCTCAAACGCCTGCTCGCCAAACGTAAAGTCCGCCAGCGAGATAAGCTCGTAGTCGCCCGGCTTGGAGTTGTCGAACACCAAACGGTCGCTATCGAGCTGCGGCATGTCCAGACTGTCGGCCGGCAGGATGCGGCGCAGCACATCGTAGGTCAGATCGGTCTCGACATCGAAGGTCGGCGCCGTCACCTTGCCGCGGCTCACGCCGGCATCCATCGCCAGAATGACCAGCTCACGCGCTCGCGTCATGGCGACATAGAGCAGACGAGCCCGCTCCTCGAGCGAAAGCTGCAGGTCGTCGTTGCGCAGGCGAGCAAATGCCTCGGCGGGAGAACCCGTCGCACAGACGTCCTCCATGAGCTCCGGCGGCAGCCACAGCGACGTGCCCTTGCCCTTAAACGCATGCTCAAACTGCTTTTTGACGTCATCGCCCTTCACAAAGGTCCCATCGGCAAGCTTAACGCCATCAAAACGAGCTGGCAGTGCCACGACCTGCGCTCCGCCCTCGACACGCCCCATCTGAGCCGCACCGGACGGCTTGCGCACGCCAAAACACTCGGCAACCGCTACGACCGGATACTCCAGACCCTTGGACGCATGCACGGTCATGATGCGCACCGCGCCGTCGCCCTCCTCGTTGAGGGCACCCGGGGCCTCCTTGCCCGCCAAGAAGCGGTCGAAGGCCAGCGCGATGGAACGCGGCGAGTTGCCGAACTCGGCCTCCTCCTCGGCCACGGCGTCGAGCGCCTTGAGCACGTTGGCGGCGATGGCCTTGCCCTCGGGGCCGCGCTGCGCCAGGCGCACGAACCAGCCGGAGGCATTGACCGCGTCGCGCGCGATGGCGGCGAACGAATCACGCCCCACGCGACGCAGTGCGTAGCGCAGCACCTCGCGGGCACGCGTCACAAGCGGCAAGCCCTGCAAGCCCTGTCTCTTATACACATCTCCGAGC
>CABSMZ010000175.1 GCA_902478875.1 uncultured Collinsella sp. | reverse complement strand
CCCGAGCGCGCGACTTCAATCGCTTCCACCGGAGCGGACCGCATGAACGTCACCCCGTTGTCCACGGCGTTTTCCAGCGCGGCGATGGCAACCTCAAACGGGTCGACAAACCCAGTCGAGGGGCACCACAACGCGCACGTTGCATAGGCACTGGCGCGCGGCTCTAATTCGTGGATGCGGTCGGGTCCAACGATCGACAGCTCGGGCACACCGTTGACATGGCCGTTGCTGCGCAGCTGTTCCAGATGCGCACGGTCCTCGTCGTTAAAGCCCAGCACCATCGAACCGGTGCGACGGAACAAAAAGCCCAGCTCCTGCGCCCATGTACCGTACAACTCGCAGCCACGGGCGTTAACCTGCGCCTTTACGGTTCCCGGCGTCGGATCGTAGCCGGCGTGCACCAGGCCGCCGTTGGCCTTCGACGCGCCCTGCGCAATATCGTTAGCCGCCTCGACCACGCAAATTGACAGGCCAAACCGCGCGAGCTGCCGTGCGATGGCGCATCCGGTGATGCCCGCGCCGACAATCGCGATATCAAACGTTTCTGCCACGGTGCCTCCCAGACAAGTTGACAGGCTGTCAATAAGACTATCCTACGGTCTGCGCGTCCCCAGTGCGGCGGCAATGCGGCGAACAGCCCCGCAACACCCGCCAACGGCAGGCGAGGGGAGACCCCGGCAACGTTGACAACCTCGTCTACCGACAACTACGGCAACCGTTTGTCTCGATCTGTAACAGTTTGCTGATGATTTGGGTTCTAGATGTTACAGATCGAGACGTTAGTCTGGCGCCCCCTCCGTTTGTCTCGACCTGTAACATCTAGGACCGGATTTCGCTCCCACCTGTTTCAGATTGAGATGTTTGTGTCCGCGCCAGCCCCGCCCCTAGCCGTGGTCCCATATAAACAAACCCCGTGGTAAACTTGACCGAACTGTTAATATTCCGAAAGGTACCCGTAATGTCCAAGTACATCTCCGAGCTCATGTCGCCGCAGCTCATGGGCGTCGTCTATGCCTTTGTTGGCTTTATCATCGCCCTGTATGTGCTGTCGGTCGTCTATGTGTTCATCGACGCTCGCCGCCGCGGCGCCAGCGCCTACGTGGCATGGGGCATCATCGCCCTCATCCCGTTTGTGGGCCTCATTGCCTACCTGGTCCTGCGCCCGCACTCCTACGCGGCCGACCGCGAGGAGCAGGAGCTGGACATGGCCCTGCGTGAGCGCCAGCTTGCCCAGTACGGCACCTGCCCGCAGTGCGGCGCGCCCATCGAGAAAGACTTCGTTGTCTGCCCGGTGTGCGATACCCAGGTTCGCAACGTGTGCCCCAGCTGCCATCGCCCGCTCGATGCGCACTGGAAGGTCTGCCCCTACTGCCGAACTCGCATCCAGTAACGCATCCATCGCCGGGCCGGCCGCAAGCCCCGGGCACACCGCAAGCCACGCGCGCCCCACACCTCGCGCCCACACGATGAAGCATGCGTAGAAAATCGCCCGCCGTGCCATTAAGGTGCGGCGGGCGCTTGTATACCAAGGCAACCTGCCTATAATGATGCAAGTCAAAAACGCCGAGCGCATTGCACGCACTTGCATCAGGCATCCGAGAGGAGAAAACATACCCATGAAGGCACTCTACAATGACGGTTCGGTGGCCGAGCTCCCGCAGGACGAGGTCACGCACGTCATCCGTCACTCCGCTGCGCACATCATGGCGCAGGCCATCAAGCGCCTGTACCCCGAGGCCGACTTTGCCTACGGCCCCACGACCGACAACGGCTTCTACTACGACGTCGACCTGCCCGAGGGCGTCAAGATCAGCGAGGACGACTTCCCCGCGATCGAGGCCGAGATGAAGAAGATCGTCAAGGAGAACCTCAAGTTTTCCGTGTACGAGAAGCCCCGCGCCGAGGCCATCGCCCTTATGGAGGAGCGCGGCGAGAAGTACAAGGTCGAGCACATCGGCGACCTGGACGACGACGCCCGCATCACCTTCTACCAGCAGGGCGACTACATCGACATGTGCGTCGGTCCCCACATCTGCTACACCAAGGCGCTGAAAGCCTTTAAGCTCACCGGCGTCTCGGGCGCTTATTGGAAGGGCGACAAGGACAACAAGATGCTCACCCGCATCAACGGCGTCGCCTTTGCCACTAAGGAAGAGCTCGACGAGCACATGCACATGTTGGAGGAGGCCAAGAAGCGCGACCACCGCAAGATCGGCCGCGAGATGGACCTCTTTATGATGCGCGACGAGGCCCCCGGCTTCCCGTTCTTCCTGCCCAACGGCATGATCCTTAAGAACACGCTGCTGGACTACTGGCGCGAGATCCACCACAAGGCCGGCTACGTGGAGATCTCCACGCCGCTCATCATGAACAAGCAGCTGTGGAAAACCTCGGGCCACTGGGACCACTACAAGGACAACATGTACTCCACCGTCATCGACGACGAAGAGTACTGCATTAAGCCCATGAACTGCCCGGGCGGCGTGCTGGTGTACGCCTCCAAGCCGCATTCCTATCGCGAGCTGCCCATTCGCGCCGGCGAGATTGGCCTGGTCCACCGCCACGAGCTGCGCGGCGCCCTGCACGGCCTGTTCCGCGTGCGCTGCTTTAACCAGGACGACGCCCACCTGTTTGTGCGCCCCGACCAGCTGACCGACGAGATCGTGGGTGTGGTCAACCTCATCGACTCCGTGTACCAGAAGTTTGGTTTTAGGTACCACGTTGAGCTTTCCACCCGCCCCGAGGACTCCATGGGTTCGGACGAGGACTGGGCTCGCGCCGAGGAGGGTCTGCGCACCGCTCTGGAGCAGCTGCACATGGACTACGAGGTCAACGAGGGCGACGGCGCCTTCTACGGCCCCAAGATCGACTTCCACCTGGAGGACTCGCTCGGCCGTACCTGGCAGTGCGGCACCGTCCAGCTCGACTTCCAGATGCCGCTCAACTTTGATCTGGAGTACGTGGACGCCGACGGCACCAAGAAGCGCCCCATCATGCTGCATCGCGTGTGCTTTGGCTCTATCGAGCGCTTCATCGGTATTCTGATTGAGCACTTTGCGGGCAAGTTCCCCACCTGGCTGGCTCCCGTGCAGGTCAAGGCACTTCCCGTCTCTGAGAAGAGCCGCGACTACGCCCACGAGGTCTGCGCCAAGCTGGAGGAGGCCGGCATTCGCGTGGTCTGCGACGACCGCGACGAGAAGATCGGCTATAAGATCCGCGAGGCCCGCAGCATCGACCGCGTGCCCTACATGCTTATCCTGGGCGAGAAGGAGGTCGAGGCCGGCAACATCTCTGTCCGCGACCGCTCCAACGAGACCGTTCAGATGAGCGTTGACGAGTTTGTTGCCAAGGTGCTTGAGGAGATCAAGACCCGCGCTTAAGGCAAGCTACACAACAATTAACAAAGGCGACCGTCCACAAAGGGCGGTCGCCTTTTTCATGCCGAAATAAGAAAAGCCGCTGGTTGAGCGGCTTTTTTTGTTGCACAAAAAGGTACAGGTTTTTGTAGAGGGGTATGGAGATGCACCTACTGACAGTACATTTTGCGTAATGGTTGATTTCCGATCTCAGCCGAACACATTGAGCGGATAGGCCATTCCCGCAGTTAGCTGAACGCCCCCGCGGCCCCTCCTGGAGTCCGGGGGCGCCGTTTTCCCAGTTGAAGGAACGGTGGAGATGTGTTTCGATAGGTCCGGTGGCCATGCTCCGCCCGCCGCCCGGCACCTCTTCCCAGACTCAGCCGG
>CABSMZ010000174.1 GCA_902478875.1 uncultured Collinsella sp. | reverse complement strand
TCTTCGCCGAAGGCTACGAAAAGCTCCGTGCTCGCCGCTAAATGATTTTTCTGGGGATTAAAGAATCATTTTGGTCCCCGCCACCGCTGCGAGTGCGAGGCGGACAAAACGCCCCCGCTCGCGAACAGTTCTGTCACCTTGGTACCGCGCGCGGTGCACACCTGCAGTTTCGCGGCCATAATGGTGGCAAGACAACCAAGAGGGGAGCGGAATCCATGGCGCTGATCTATATCGTTGAGGACGACGAGCCCATCCGTCGCGAGCTCGCCGACATTTTGGCGCGTGCCGGTTTTGAGGTCGAGGCCTGCGAATCGTTCGAGCACGTCTCGCGCGATATTCTTGCTGCCGCGCCCGACCTGGTGCTGCTCGACCTCACGCTCCCTGTCAAAGACGGCCAGCATATCTGCCACGAGGTTCGCCGCGAATCCGAGGTTCCCATCATCGTCCTCACGTCGCGTACGACCGAGATCGACGAGGTCATGGCCATGACGCTCGGCGCGGACGACTTTGTTCCCAAGCCCTATAGCGCGCGTGTGCTCGTGGCGCGCATCAATGCCTTGCTGCGTCGCACCGCGGCGGCAGGCGAGCGCAGCACGCTCGTCCACAAGGGATTGGAGCTCGACCTCGCCCGCTCCATGGTCACCAATACGGCAACCGGCGACAGTACCGAGCTCACCAAAAACGAGCTGCGTATCCTTTCGCTGCTCTTGGGTCGCGCGGGCAAGATCGTCTCGCGTCCGGCCATCATGCAGGACCTGTGGGACTCCGACGCCTTCGTGGACGACAACACGCTTACCGTCAACATCAACCGCCTGCGCACCACGCTCGAAAAAATCGGCATCAAGGGGTATTTGACGACGCACCGCGGCCAAGGCTATTCGGTCTAGGGGCCGGCTATGTCGTTTGGCAAGTTCTTTAAAGATGCGCTGCTTCCCGTCGCCGTGTGGACCTGCGGCGTGCTGCTGAGCTGCTTTGTGCTGACGGTCGCCGGCGCACCCGTTTCTATCGTGGTCGTGGCGGTTGGCGTGTCCTTTATTTTCGGTATGCTCGGCATCGTGATCGAGTACGCTCGCCGTCGCCGTTTTCTGCGTCAGTTGGAGCGCGCGGCAGAGGAACTCGAGAGTCCCGCATGGGTGCAGGAGATGGTGCAATGCCCGACCTATGCCGAGGGCGAGCTTGAGTACGAGGTCTTGCGCCGGGTGGGCAAAGCTGCCTGCGACGAGGTTGCCGAAGGCCGGCGCCAGACCGATGATTATCGCGACTATATCGAGAGCTGGGTCCACGAGGCCAAGCTGCCCCTGGCGGCAGCCCATCTAATTTTGGAAAACCTGGACGGCAGCGAAGACGATCTGTCGCGCGTGGATGACCTGGGCCGTGAGTTGGCTCGCGTGGAGCGCTATATCGACCAGGCGCTGTACTACGCACGCTCGGAAGTCGTGGAGCGCGACTACCTGATTCGCCGCTGGGATCTCAAGACCTTGGTGACGGGCGCGATTAAGGCCAACGCACGCGAGCTCATCGCGGCGCACGTGGCTCCGGTGTGCGAGAACCTCGACTTCGAGGTCTTTACCGACGAGAAATGGCTCGAGTTTATTCTGGGCCAGCTCATTCAGAACAGCATTAAATACGCGCGTGAGGACGGCGCGAAGATCGCTTTTTCGGGCGCGTTGCTGGACGAGGGCTTGGCGAGCGAGCGCATTGAGCTCACCGTTGCCGACAACGGCTGTGGCGTGAGCGCGGCCGACCTGCCCCGTGTGTTCGAGAAGGGTTTTACTGGCGACAACGGCCGCACCACCAAGCGCGCAACGGGCATCGGCCTCTATCTGGTGGCACGCCTGTGCTCCAAGATGGGCATCGACGTCACCGCGGCATCCGACTCCGGCGAAGGCTTTGTCGTAACATTTGCCTTCTCGACCAACAAGTTCCAATACTTTGAGTAGTCGGGTCGTATGGCGTAGCCGTTCAGGATCTTCCCATTTAAGAAGAAATCAGGCTTTTCGGCAGCTATATTCCTGAACGGGAACATTGCTAATGTAGTCAACACTATATTCCCGTACATGAACATAGTGCTACAGTTTTATACTATGTTCACGGACAGGAATATAGCTGGAGGCGTCATGAGAACGGTGACAACGATTAAAAAGCTGGATGGGCGCATCAGGCTCAAACCGTCGGAAGTCGCTTTCTCGGAGCGCACGGTTTTCGATCCCGCCGAGATAGGGAAGGCCCTTAGGCTCAGAAGGCGTGAGCTCGGTTTGACTCAACGTGACGTCGCGACTATGACGGGTCGCAGCCTTCGTGTGATTGGTGATATCGAACGGGGGCGGACAACGGTCGAAATTGGTGTCATTTTCGATTACGCCTCCATCGTGGATATTGATTTTATTCTGAAGGTGAGGGGGAAGTAATGGATGGCACGCTGTTCGTTCACCGTGAGTTTAATGGGTCTTACCAGCTGGTTGGCATATTGGAGGAACATGCGGGGTTTCCGGCATTCACCTATAGCCCCAAATATCTCGAGAGCGGTGATGCGGCGCCGATTTCGATCTCGCTGCCGTTGTCGGCCGAGACATTTAGTCCGGACGCAACGGGCTCCTTTTTCTCTGGCATCATTCCGGAGGGGCAGCTCAACAGGGACCTTGAGAAAAGGGCGCGAGCGGAACGCGGAGATTACTTCAAGGTGCTCGATTTAGTCCGCGATGAACCTGTCGGCGCTCTGGTTTTGACGCGAGAGCCTTCGGCCGACAGTCTCGAAATGGGCTATGAAGAGATAGGTGAGAAACGGCTAAGCGGGCTGGCATACGCGCCGGCGGAGGTTGCTTTTGATTTAGCGCTAGAGAGTCGAATCTCCCTTGCAGGTGCTCAGGCGAAGGTCGGTCTCTACCATACGGGCGATGACCCATGTGGCGGATGGTACCTGCCTCATGGAGCGGCCCCATCCACGCACATTCTCAAGGCGGGATCGAAAACGTTCCCGGGTGAGACGGTGTGCGAAGCGATGTGCGTGAGAGCCGCCTCTCTGATGGACCTATCGGCCGAAGAGTGTTTTCTTGTCCGAGTTGAGGATGCCGAGCCAATTATCGCCGTGAAGCGATTTGACCGAGTAACGCCTGATGCTGGACGCTCGGTTGACGGATTGCCAATTCCGTACCGTTTGCACCAGGAAGATGTTTGTCAGGCCAAGGGTATCTCGCGTGAGCTTAAATATGAGCCGACGGGTGTCAATTACCTGAGGCTTATCGTCGATGCGGTGCGAAGGGCGTCGACGAATCAAATGGAGGACAGGTTCCTTGTCGGCTATAACCAGCTGTTCGACTATGCCGTAGGTAACTGCGATAACCATCTAAAGAACTGGTCGCTCGTATGGGACGAAAGTTGGAAGCAGGTGAGGTTGGCGCCGCTCTATGACGTGCTGTGCACAACGGTTTACCCCAGTCTCGTTCGTGAGATGGGCGTCTCGTTTGGTGGGAGCCGCAAGATTGACGACGTAACGCGTGGGTCGGTGATGAGCCAAATGATTGAGGCGGGTTTGCCCGGGGGAATTGTCGCCGGAATGATTGCTGATACCTGCAATGAGGTTCCAGACGCGCTAAGAGACGCGGCGCGCGGTCTCAAAGAAGAGGGTTTTCCCGAGGCGGAGGTAATGTTCGAGAAGATCATTCCAGAAGTGCAAGCTCGTCTAAGCAGGATCGCCTTATAACAAAAACGTGCCGCCCCAAACAAAACGTGCCGCCCCAAACGGGGCGGCACGTTTTGTTTGGGGCGGCACGTTTTTGTTA
>CABSMZ010000173.1 GCA_902478875.1 uncultured Collinsella sp. | reverse complement strand
GTCAGATGTGGATAAGAGACAGCGCTATACTCGTCCGCATGGATATCAAAACACGCAACATAGCAACGCCCGCCGCGGACGTGCCAGCGACGCCACCCGCCTCCGCCCCCGCGCCCGTCGTGGGCCGTTTCGCCCCGTCGCCCTCGGGCCGCATGCACCTGGGCA
This sequence comes from uncultured Collinsella sp., assembly GCA_902478875.1. Classification (GTDB taxonomy): domain Bacteria; phylum Actinomycetota; class Coriobacteriia; order Coriobacteriales; family Coriobacteriaceae; genus Collinsella. The sequence continues at coordinate 3,624 of CABSMZ010000173.1, read as the reverse complement.
ACGTGTTCAGCTGCCTGTGCTCGTGGCTTTCAGCCCGCAGCCAGGGCGGCAGCATCGTGCTGCGCATCGAGGACCTGGACGATCGCTGCAAGCGCCCGGAACTTGCCGCTCAACTGATTGACGATCTGACCTGGCTGGGGCTCGAGTGGGACGAAGGCCCCTACTACCAGCACGATCGCCTAGACCTGTACGAAAGCGCCCTGCGCCAGCTGCAAGACGCCCGCCTCACCTATCCCTGTTTTTGCACGCGTGCCGAACTCCACGCCGCGAGCGCGCCGCACGCCAGCGACGGCACGCCCATCTACCGCGGCGCCTGCAGAGGTCTTTCTGCTGAAGAAATCACCCGCCGCAGTGCCCTGCGTGCTCCGGCCACGCGCCTGCGCGTGCCCACCGTCGACGACCTCGCCAGCGACGTGATCGAATTCGTGGACCGCACGTACGGAGCCCAATGCGAAGCACTCGCCACCGAGTGCGGTGACTTTTTGGTGCGCCGCAGCGACGGCGTTTTTGCCTACCAGCTAGCCGTGGTGGTCGACGACGCTGCCATGGACGTCACCGAGGTCGTGCGCGGATGCGATCTGCTGGGCTCCACGCCCCGCCAAATCTACCTGCAGCATCTGCTGGGACTTCCCACACCGCACTACGCGCACATTCCGCTGCTCATGTCGCCGGACGGCCGCCGCCTTTCCAAGCGCGACCGCGACCTGGACCTGGGCGAGCTCCGCGCCCGCTTTGGCACGCCCGAGGCACTGCTGGGCTGGCTCGCCAGGCAAACGGGCATCGCACCGGACACTGCACCGCGCTCTGCTGAGCAGCTGGTCGAGCACTTTAGCTGGGATGTTATCCGCGCACACCGGGAGAACATCACCGTAACGGCCGAGTAGCCAAACGCCTTGCCGCTACGCAACATCCCAGGGCTGGAGTTCGTCGCCCAGGCGGCGAATGATGCAGTCGTAGAGCACGGTATGGCGCTCGGCAGGGTTGGCATCGCGATGAAAATGGCCGTAGTACCAGCGCTTGTAATCCAAGCGGTCTTCCAGCTCATCGAAAAACGCCGTAAGTCGATCAACGCCGGGGCAATCCCAGCCGGGCGCCGGATAGAGCGTGGGCGAAAGCATGTGCGTAGAGCAGGTGTGGGTGATTACGTAGTCGACCTTCCAGCCCACACTGTCGAGCTTTGTCCGCGCCTCCTCAAAGTTGCGCTCGTCCGGCAGCTCCTGCGGCCACCAGCTGGAATAGGGAATGCGGTACTCTTTGTCAACGCTCGTGGCGCCGCCCATGGTAAAGATCGTTGAACCGTCGAGCTCAAAAACCTCGCCGCGCGTCAGGCGCCGTATGGGAGAGGTATCTGACAGGCGCTGCGTCAGCCCACCGTGCCACAGCTCCATGGGTCGCTCCGCCCAATGGTCGAAACGCTCGTGGTTACCGTCGACAAACAGCACGGTATAGGGGCGCGACTCCAGCCAAGCGATGTCGGCACATTCCTCGGCAGAGAAATCCCACGGAAAGCCAAAGTCGCCCGCGATGATGAGATAGTCGTCACTTGTCAGACCATCCCCAAGATCCCAGTCGCGAAGCTTTTGCATGTCGACGCCGCCGTGAATATCGCCCGTCACATAGACCGTCATCGGATCACCACTTCCCTGTAAGTCGCTAGCCCACATTCTGCACGATCACTAAGTCAACCGTTCCAGCCCTTCCATCCTTTGGGACCCACCCCTCGCTCTTCCATCCAAACGGGTCAAACACCCAAAAGATCAGATCGAGCACGCCGCCGGTCATCGTGGCGCCGGCAAGAGCCATGCAAACATGCAGAAAGCTGGCACTTCGGAGCACGTCGAACGGCCCCAGAACAGCCAACAGCGCGACCGCTGCGCCGGCTACGCACAGCGCGAGGCACGGCCCCGCGTCCTTAACGCACTTCTTTGCGAGATGCTTTGCGTTGTCACTCATCGGTATCGAACTCCTTAGAGGGTCGTTGTTCAGACGCATGCCGCCGCGGCAGAGCGGGGCGGCAGGGTAAGTGTCACATGCTGTGCGGACATCAATGGAGAAACCGCCTGCTCGACCAACCTTTGACGCCGTTTTGCACCGGCACCACATCCCCCGCTATCGAGGTCTAATACTTTTCCCGAGAAGTGAATGGCTGTTTTTGAACCCCTGAAACATCCGCATTTTTCGGCGGCAAAATCGCAGGATTTCAGCGCCGAAACCGCAGGAAGCGGCACCTTTAAAGTGTCGATGCTTCGGGGGTCCGTTTTAGCTCGTTCACTTCTCGGGAAAAGTGTTAGGCCTCGCTGTTAGCTATCCAAAAAGACACCTCTCCCTTCCCCACACCACCCAAAAACTCATCCAACGTTAATCTTGGCTCAAGAGTCGCTTAATCTATAACCTGCACTATAGAGTTCGACCAAGGGCGGGGCGGCGCCGCGCAACGCAGACCGCCGAACGCAACGCTCGCGCCCGGGCAAATCGCCCGGCGTCGCGCCCATCGAACGAAAGGACAGGTCATGGACGACCTCGAAAAAGTTGAAACCATCCGCACCAAGTGCAACGTGAGCTACACCGATGCCAAGGCCGCGCTCGACGCCGCCGACGGCAACGTTTTGGACGCCATCATTTGGCTCGAGTCGCAGGGCAAGACGCAGACCACGTCGGCGCACGCCGCCACCGAGTCCGCGCCAGTCGATGAGCCCTCAGCCGAGATGGTCGCCGCGCAGGCCGCCTACGAGAAGTCGAGCGAAAAGACCGACTTCTCCAAGAAGATGGACAGCGTATGGGAGTACCTCAAAAAGCTCTTCCGCCTGAGCCTGGACACCAAGTTTATCGTCACGCGCCGCGATGCGATCATCCTCAACATTCCCATCCTGATCCCCATCATCGCCCTGTTTGCCTGGGGCGCCACGATATGGCTGATGCTGATTGGCCTGTTCTTTGGCATGCGTTACCGTATCGACAGCGACGGAGACGTGCCCGGCAGCATCAACAATCTTATGAATCACGCCGCCGACGCCGCGGACGACATCAAGCAAAATCTCAACGACGACAAGTAATCGCAGACGGGGGGCACGTATGGCACGGATCCTGATCGTAGAGGACGAGGAGAAAATCGCCCGCTTTGTGACGCTCGAGCTGGAGCACGAGGGCTACCGGGTGGAACATGCCGCCGACGGCCGCACCGCCGTGGACCTGGCACTGGAGCGCGACTACGATTTGATTCTGCTCGATGTACTGCTGCCGCAGCTCAACGGCATGGAGGTCCTGCGGCGCGTACGCAAGCACAAGGATGTGCCGGTGATCATGGTCACCGCGCGCGATGCCGTGATGGACAAGGTGGCCGGGCTCGATGCCGGCGCCGACGATTACCTGACCAAGCCGTTTGCGATTGAAGAGCTGTTCGCACGGATCCGCGTGGCGCTGAAGCGCTCGGAAGCCGTGCGGGCGGCTTCGGGCGTTGGCGGCGCCGGTGCCGGGGTGGGTATGGCGGGCGGCGCGGCCGGGAACGCCGCTGCGATGTCCCCGGTCGGCGACTCGGCCAAGACCTCTGCCGTGCCCTCCCCCGCCACGCTCGCCGTGGGCTCGGTCGCACTCGATCCCGACCGCCGCGAAGTCACGGTCGGCGGC
>CABSMZ010000172.1 GCA_902478875.1 uncultured Collinsella sp. | reverse complement strand
GTGTATAAGAGACAGGGCGACAGTCGTGAAAAGGCCACGGCCGACCGATTTGCCGCCACGGGCAACGAGTATGCCCAGGGCCAGCTCAACCTGATCATCATTGTTCCCGAGTGGCAGGGCAAGGGACTCGGCCGCGCACTCATCGACCTTTCGCGCGACGAGCTCGCCAAGGCAGGCTGCACCAAGTTCTTCCTGATGAGCGACTGCAACTCCGACTGGCAGTTCTACGAGCACCTCAACATGAAGCGCATCTTGGAGGACCACAGCCAAGACACCGGCGACGGTTTTATCGTCTATATGTATGGAGGTGAGACGCAGGGTTAGCCTGCGTCTCACCTCACGGGCTTTCCCCAAGACAGTCCGAGCAATTAACCAAGACGAGCCAACAAAGCGCGCTCTCCTCGGCAGTACGGGCATTCGTGCTGCGAAGCGTAATATAGATGACCACCACGCGGGCACAGAACTGTCTCGGATAGATAACGGTCGAGCAGGAGCGCCCATGTGCGTGCGTCAAGGCGCTCCTCCGCCCTGCCATACAGCGATCGACGGAACGCCTCGCCCATAAGGCCGCCAAAATTATCGAGCTCGAGAGCGTACACCGGGATAACGTGTCCGACCAGCGTCCCCACAAAGGGGCTGCGCCCATTGCAGACGCAACTGTTCAGAGACGGTGCAGGCGGAATGTCGTCGTCATCCAGCTCAAAAATTTCCAAGTCCAGCTCGCCAGAAGCGTATGGATGTATTCCGCGGTTGAGCATCTTAAAGATATGGACCGCAAGTCCAAAGTCATCCGTCTGAGGCGTAAACACCGGGGCATTCGTGGCGGCTGCCAGGCTCTCGAAATCGCTGACGCCAGTTGTCTCCATGAGCTTGAGCACCTCCGGTGCGATATATCCTGGTACTGCACAGGTGGTTTGGTAGCTCACATCTGAAAGTGTGAAAGCATACGAATCGGTGTCAAGTAGCATCAGGCTGCCCCTCTCCCCCACAAGGATGTTGCGAGGATTCCATTCATCCACGGTGATGCCGATGTCATGGAGCCCCGAGGTAAGCTTGCACAGATCGCCAAGACCCAATCGAGCGCCAATGCCCCCACCGGTGCCGCGCTCAGAATCGGCGCAGCCGCACGCTCCATCTTGGCAAGATTTGTATAGAGTCGGGTGACCGACTGTTTGTATCCCTTGGCATAATTTGGCACCAGCAGGACTTTGTCACCATGACGGCAGTAGTGCACACCGCCTAGGAGGTGGATGAGTTCGGGGCAGTCACAACGTAGGAGCTCCACGAGCGCCTTGATGGTATCCATGCCAGCGCGCGCCGAAACCTCGCAGCCCTTCTGCCCGTTGAGCACGCACTCGAGTAGCGTATCGTATGCGCGCTGGGCTTCGGGGGCCAGGTGCGCCCTGTTAAACATGCCCTCGAGTCGCACGGTTCCCTTCGAATCGATCATACAAGCCCCCAATCTGTTTGGTTTTCCCAGATTGTGAGCCCGCACACCCAAGCCGCCCATCCCGCCGTTCAGCTGAAACCACCACACAAAAAGTCCGCCGACCATTGAAGTCGGCGGACTTTCGCGTGCGGACAATCAAACACTGTTTATCATGGGGCTACTATTTACAGCGCGCCTTGGGCTGCTGCTGGGTGATGCAGTGGATGTTGCCGCCGCCGTAGATGACTTCACGGGTCATGATGCCGATGACTTCGCGGTCCGGATAAGCAGCTTGGATATCCTTGAGCGCCTGGGCGTCGTTGGGATCGCCGAACTGCGGTACGAGCACCGCACCGTTGATGGGCAGGAAATTGAGATAGCTCGGCTCGAAGGCGTCCTCGGGGGTACGCGGCAGCACGCCCTCGACGGGATCGATCGTGCTTGCTTCCTCTTCGGTCATATATACCGAGGTCGCAGGCATGATCACCTTGTGCACCTTGAGCTTGCGGCCACGGGCATCCGTCGTCTCGGAAAGCGTCTTATACGCCTCCTGGCACTCCTTGTAGAACTTATGGTTGGGATCATCGGTCCACATGCAGCAGACTTCGCCGGGCGCACTAAAGCATGCGACGTCGTCCACATGACCGTTCGTTTCATACGGATCGATACCGTCCTTGATCCAGATAACCTTCTCGATACCGAGGTACTCAGAGAGCTTCTCCTCAATCTGCTCCTTGGTGTACTGCGGGTTGCGGTCCTCGTTGAGCAGACACATCTCAGTGGTCACGACGGTGCCTTGACCATCACAGTTGAACGAGCCGCCCTCGAGGATGTAATCCTCGGGACGATAACGGTTAACCTGCTCAAGCTGTGCCACCTGCAGGCCAATGGAAGCGTCCTTGTCCCACGGGAAGTACAGGCCGTCAATGAAACCGCCGTAAGCATTGAAGTGGAAGTGCGAAAGGGCAACCTCACCATTGTCATTAACGAGGAACGCCGGGCCGGGGTCGCGAATCCAGCTGTCGTTGTACTCCATGTGGATAACGCGCACGTTCTCAACGCCGTCGAAGATCTCACACACCGCGGGGAAGTCTTCGGTGTTGACGCCCACAGTGATGGGCTGAAAGCGTGCAACGGTCTTGATGATCTCGGTGAAGACCTTCTGCGCCGGCTTGGCACCGCAGCGCCACACGTCGGAGCGGTGCGGCCACAGAATCCAGGTGCGCTCCTGCTCCTCATACTCGCCGGGCATATAGAACCCGTCCTTCTTAGGCGTAGATTCACTCTCGTAGATAGTCTTCATTTCAAGCTCCTTGATCTCGGTGCTTTTGCTTGACGAGACCATAATGCAGCCGCACCGAGATGTCCTCAATGGTCCCTCGAGCCCCTTTCAGCGACCGCCGGTATACCATTCGCTGACCTAAAGTTCTATTCAGGCCGAGAACATGACATACTGGGTTCCACAATGGAAAGGACGCCCTATGCCCCCATGCAATAAACAGCAGACTATTGAGCTGGACAGTACGACCTGGACCGCTCTCAACGAGCTCGCGCTTGCAATCCACGCATCACACGGTGTTGATAAGCTGCAAAAGGAGACACTCGAGGGAACGACAGGACTCGTGCCCCATCGGATCGCCATGTTCGACCTGATCGAGGCGGCGGGCAGCGATGTCCCACGCTACGTCCACCCCGTAAGCAGCGGAATGGACGACCGCGCACTGAGCGACTACTACAACCGCTACGCCGCGATGGACTATACAACATGGTGTTTTGACCTACATAAGGTCGGTGTCTACCGCGACCTCGACCTCGTCGACGTCGAGCGACGCGATGCCACGCCCATCTATCGCAAATGGATGGAACCCCAGGGCGTCTACTTTGGCTGTACGGCCACGCTCGCGCACAACGACAGCCCGCTGGGAAGCATCACCCTGTTTCGCGAACGCACGGCCGGAGACTTCACCGACACCGAGCTCGCAATCCTGCTCGAAGTCGCTCGGCACGCGAGCCTCGCGCTCGCCAACCTCTATCCTCGGGGCATTAAACTCACCCAGACAGAAGACACAAACCAGCTGAATGCTTTCATTGCAGAACACAATATCCAACCGCGCGAAGCCGAAGTCATGCGGCTCATGCTCGACGGCAAAACAAACAAACAGATGGCAAACGCGCTATTCATAAGCGAGTCAACCGTCAAGAAGCACGTCAACGCCATCTATCGCAAGCTCGGCGTCAGCAACCGCCTGGGCCTCATGACTGCCATGCAAAACATCCCGCGATAAAAAAGGGCGCCCTCCATGCGGAGAACGCCCTTTGATTTCGCCGTTGAATGAGAAGCGGCCCTACGCCTGTCTCTTATACACATCTGACGCTGCCGACGACGG
>CABSMZ010000171.1 GCA_902478875.1 uncultured Collinsella sp. | reverse complement strand
GATCTAGTACGGTCTCGTGGGCTCGGAGATGTGTATAAGAGACAGCTATGGCACCGTTCCCGCCGAGGAGCTGACAAACTATTGGATCGAGGGAGCCAGCGAGGGCGCCAATAGCGCGCTCAACACCTATCTTACCTGCATCAACGCATCTGACCGGGACCTCGAGTACTTTATCAACGAGCTCCGCAATATCGGCAGACCGGTTGTCCTTGTCTTTTTTGGCGACCATCAGCCGAGCGCCGCAACGACCCTCAACGACGAGCTGTACCCTCAGGAAGATACGGCAAGCCACGCTTTCCGTATCTATCAGTCGACATATTTTGTCTGGGCTAACTATGAAATCGCCGGCAATACCGAGCTCAACGTCTACGACACCGTCGGGGCAAACGAGATTGCAGCCATTACCCTTAATAAGATCGGCGCCCCGCTCACCGACTATCAAAAGGCTCTGCTTGCAACAAGGTCAGATGTGCCCACCATCAATGTCGCCGGCTACCTTGGTGCCGACGGGCTGCGCTACGACTTGGAATCTGAAGACAGCCCATACGCCTCGACGATCGACAAGCTGCAGCGCATGCAATACCTCGAGTTCGCCAGCAAAGTTCAGTAAGCCCGCCCATTCGTTTGGACCCATCGTATTGCAAGCACGCTCGGCCCAAATGCATCGCAAATGACTCCCGCTCGCAAACGAGGGTACAATGACGCTCGTGTCACACCACGGGGCCCCGGCCCCAACATATACAAAGGAGTCATACATGGGTTGCGAGCACGCACAGGCCGCCGGCGGACAAACGTCGCCGTCGCAATTTGAGGAGAACACGCTGTCCGAGGTCAAACGCGTCATCGCCGTGCTTTCCGGCAAGGGCGGTGTCGGCAAGTCGTTTGTCACCGGTGCCATCGCCACCGAGCTTGCCCGTCACGGCCACAAGGTCGGCGTCCTCGATGCCGACATCACCGGTCCCTCCATCCCCAAGATGTTCGGTATGAGCGGACGCCACGTCCATGCCCTCGGCAACCTTATGCTGCCCGAAATCTCCGAGCACGGCGTCAAGGTCATGAGCTCCAACCTGCTGCTCCAAAACGAGACCGACCCCGTCCTTTGGCGCGGTCCGGTCATCGCAGGCGCCATTAGGCAGTTCTGGAGCGAGACCTCGTGGGGCCCCATCGACTACCTGCTGGTCGACATGCCTCCGGGAACAGGCGATGTCGCGCTCACCGTCTTCCAGTCGTTGCCCGTCGACGGCATCGTCATCGTCACGAGCCCGCAGGATCTGGTCTCGATGATCGTCGCCAAGGCGGTCAACATGGCCGAGAAGATGAACGTCCCCATTCTGGGCATTGTCGAGAACATGAGCTATATTGAGTGCCCCGACTGCGGCAAGAAGATTGAGGTCTTTGGCAAGAGCAAGCTCCCCGAGGTCGCAGATCGCTATAACCTTGACATCTTGGGCCAGCTTCCCATTAATCCGGCACTCGCCGAGGCCTGCGATAAGGGCGAGGTCGAGACCGCGCTGCCCGATGACATGTTGCCCAAGGCAGTCTCTGCCGTCGAGGCCATTACCCCGCACGAGACCGACGAGGCCTAAGTGAACGCGAGCGCCTTCTATGACGTCCTGGTAATCGGCGGCGGGGCTTCAGGCCTCGCCGCTGCCATTACGGCCGCACGCGCTGGCAAAAGCGCCTGCATCGTTGAGCGCGATGTCGCCTGTGGCCTTAAGCTCCTTGCGACCGGTAACGGCCGCTGCAACCTCTCCAACGAATCGATTGATCCTCAGCGGTATAACCACCCCGCATTCGTCGAATCCGTCATGGGCCCCCAACCCGAACAAGAGCTTATGGGTTTCTTCTCCTCGCTGGGCATCATGACAACCTCCGAGGAAGGCCGGCTGTACCCGCGCTCCCTTCGCGCCGAATCGGTGCGCGACGCGCTTCTCAACGTTTGCGACCGCCTAGGTATCACCTTAATCTGCGGAGCCAACGTTGCCTCGGCGCACAAAGCTTCCGAAGGCTGGGCACTCCAAATAGACCGTCCAGCGCGGGTGCTCAAGGCAAAAAAGCACGACGACCGAAAATCGGAGCTCCGCTCGCTTCGGAAAGCGCTCGCCGATGTCCCTCGCAAGAACGAGGCCCTGCAGGCACATGCCGTAATTATCGCCACGGGCGGCAACCCCACCGGTATCGCCGATACGTTTCGCCTCCCCCTCACTTCGCTGCGCCCCATCCTCTGCCCCGTATCGGCAACGGTCGTCGGCGATCGGACGGCACTCAAGACGTTGGATGGCCTGCGCGTCCGCGCCCGCTTGACGCTCGCCCGCAATCATAATGAGCTCTGGCACGAAGACGGTGAAGTCCTGTTTCGAGCCTTCGGCATCTCGGGCGTCGCTGTCTTCAACCTCTCCCGTCGTATCCAGCGCGGCGATACGATCCTGCTCGACGTTTTCCCCGACCTCTCCAAAGACAAGCTGCTCGATATGCTCAACCGACGCGTTGAGCTGCTCGGCGGCTTTTCGCCCCGCGATCCCCGTTGGCTCGACGGCATGCTCGCCCCGCAACTCTCCCGCGTCGTCTGCACGGCGTTCGAGCAGTGCCATCCAGGCTCCAACGATGTCATCCACCTGGTCTCGGTCCTCAAGCACTTTAAGTTGCTCGTCGAGGGAACAGCCGAGGAGCGCTCGGCGCAGGTCACGCGTGGTGGCGTATCTGTCGAGAGCATCTCAACACCCAGTCTACGCGCGTGCAGCGTTGTCGACGCCCCGCTTTACGTCTGCGGCGAAGCGCTCGACATCGACGCCGATTGCGGAGGCTTTAACCTTGCGTGGGCCTGGCTCTCGGGCATTCGCGCTGCAAGCAGCCTGTAGCCGCTCAGTCTATAATCAAAAACGCATTCGGGCCGTCTGGAATACCGGACGGCCTCTTTCTTGCCTCTAAGGAGACCTCGATGATCGAAATCACCCAAGTCAACGCGTCGCTCGATGAAGCCGGCGATGAAAATGCCTGTCTCATTGTTGGCAAGCGAGTCGCCAAGCGCATCCTACGTTGCAAGGACTCCGAGATCAAGTCCATCGAACTCCACCGCAAGTCAATCGACGCTCGCAAAAAACGAGACGTCCATTTTATCCTGAGCTTTCGTGTTGAGCTGACTAGTCCCCACCTCGAGCGAGAAGCGGTCGACAGCGTTGCCGAGCGTGACCGCTCGCGCGTACGCGCGATAGAAGACGATGAGCCTTCATTCCCCTCCCCCGTCTCCGACGCACCTCAAGAACGCCCTGTCGTTGTCGGCGCCGGATGCGCCGGCCTTTTCGCTGCGCTCACGCTCGCCAAAGCAGGTCTTAAGCCCTTGCTTATCGAGCGCGGCGACCCGGCATTTCGCCGCTCGCAGGCGATCGACCTCTTTCTAAAGGAGCGCATCCTCGACCCCGAGAGCAATATTCAGTTTGGTCTGGGCGGCGCGGGGACCTTCTCGGACGGCAAGCTCAATACGGGAACAAAAAATCCCGCCCATCGCCTTATCCTCGAAACCTTCGTCGAGGCGGGTGCGCCCCGCGATATTCTGTGGGATGCCAAGCCGCACATTGGCTCCGACATCCTTCCCACGGTTGTCACCGCTATATCCCAGCGCATCGAGCAGCTCGGAGGTGTCGTCCGTTATCGAACGAAGCTCGTCGACATTCGCATCGACGTGTCTGGCGCCATCACCGGCATTGATGTCCAATCGTCCCAAGACGCCGCTTACGAGTCAATCGAGACAAAGCACCTCATCCTCGCCTGCGGGCATTCTGCTCGCGATATTTTTGAGCTCCTTAAGGACTGTCTCTTATACACATCTGACGCTGCCGACG
>CABSMZ010000170.1 GCA_902478875.1 uncultured Collinsella sp. | reverse complement strand
ACCCCGTGCGCAACCTTTTGGTGGACATCGAGGAGGCCGCATAAGCATGCATTCTTCCAATGACGCAGCACAGCAGCCATCCCTAAAACATGCAAACCTTTTCTCCTTCCCCCCGACACAGAGAAACGGTCTCCTCGACTCCCCCACCACAAAAACCAAGCGCTCAGCCGATCAGAGCCTCAACTTACGAGCATCCTTCGAAAAGCTCCAAGCATCCCTAGACAAGGCGTTCCCCGAACAGACAAGAGCAATCTAAGCCCATCGCGCTTTATACTGATGCCATGCGAAACATGGATCACATAGAATTGCACCGCGGAGGACGCGAGGAAGCGTTTCCCGAGACCGCCGAAGACTGGCCCTATATTGCCGAACGCGCAGAATTCGCTCGCTATCCGGGCAATTCCGTCCCCTGGCACTGGCATTCCGAAGTTGAGCTTTTCTACATGGAGCAGGGAGCGATTGACTATCGAACGCGCGCGGCTCATGAGCACGTACGCTTTGAGGAAGGGTCCGCCGGCTTTATCAACGGCGGCGTTTTGCACAGCACGCTGCAATCACCCAATTCGGCACCAGCCATTCAAATGTTGCATATCTTTCAGCCGTCGATGCTCGGCGATCCCGCGGGACGCCTTCAAAAGCGCTATATCAATCCTTTGCTGCAATGTCGAGGCGTCGATGTGCTCAAATGGTCGCCCACCAATCCCGACGATATGCCCTTTATCGATTTGCTGAAAAGCTCCTTTAGCCACGACCTTCAACGGCCGCAGAACGAGATGGCGCTTCGAAATAACTTGTCAGGGCTCTGGATTCAGATTTACGCCAAGGCCGAACCGCTCTTTTCCTCCGACGACGCCTCTTGGATGACCAGCCGCGACGTACAGTTCAAGGCAATCCTGGACTTTATCCGCGCAAACTATGCAGCCGCTATAGATGTGCCCCAGATGGCATCTGCAGCCGGCGTAAGCGAAAGAGAGTGTTACCGCATTATCGAAGCTTGCGCAGGAACGACCCCGGCGGCATATCTGCGCGCATACCGCGTAAACCGTGCTTGCGAACTTTTGGCACACACCACGCGAACGGTCCAGACAGTCGCGCGCCAATGCGGCTTTGCGACAGCAAGCCATCTTGGCCAGGTATTTAAAGAACAAATGGGATGCACTCCTTCGAGCTATCGAGCAGCGAGGCAGAATCTCGATAGTACCAGGCAGAAATCCCGCTAGCCCTTCTTCTGTCACTGCATCAAACTTGCAGGCAAACAACGGATAGGAGCTACTATATGAAGTACTTTGACTATATCGTGTTTGACGTTGATGGGACATTGGCAGATACAGAAGAAAGCGTTCTGTCATCACTTGGCCAGATTGTCCAAGAAGAAACCGGCGAAACGCTCCCCCGACACGAGCTTGAATTTGCCCTCGGCATACCCGGCAAGAACGCCCTTGAGAAACTTGGGATCTACTCACAGGCAACGCTGGATCGCTGGTGCCAAGTTGCCGCCAGCTTTAAAAGCACCATCAGCGTGTTTCCCGGCTTGCACGAAGTTATCGCAACACTCTCCGACAACGGCTGCAAACTTGGCATCGTCTCCTCACGTGCGCGCGACGAATACGCAGAAGAAATTGCACCCCTTGGCTTCGATAAGTATTTTGAGCACATCATCCTTGTCGAAGACACAACCGAACATAAACCCGCACCCGCACCCATGCTCGAATATCTCCGACGTGCGGGCGCGAATCCTGGCAACGTCGTCTACGTTGGCGACACCGTCTACGACGAACAATGCGCAACTTCGGCAGGGGTCAGTTTTGCCCGAGCAGCATGGGGATCACACCAAGATATCCCAAACGCCACCTACAACCTCAAAACCCCCAACGACCTACTAACCCTAACAACCAAATAACCCACGCGTCCCACCCTTTCAGCCCCAACACCACAAGGGCGATTGAGCAGGACGGTTTGGGCGGGTCCCCGTACTTAGTTTCCAAAATCATTCCGCAGCGCGAAGGCTTCTTATTATTTTCAGACCTAACGCCACAAGGGCGACGACCTCGAGTAGGTCAACCTGGGAGGGACGAGGGCTTAGTTCTCCAATCTTTCCGCAGGGGGCAAAAAGCCTCGCCGCACGAAGTGCGCAGCGAGGCTTTTTGCATGCCCGAGGACGATTGGGGAACTAAGCCCTCATCCCTCCCCGGGATCTATTTTGAGTCGGAGTACCCTTGCTGTTACTCTGCTTTGCCCACAGAGTTGAGGTTGGTCATACGGATCTTAACCAGCTCGGTGATCTCACGCATGCCCTCCTTGGCCGGCTTCTTAGGATCGAAGCAGGCGGGGTTCTCAGCCATGTAGGCCATGAAGCCCTTGGTGTAAGCCTGACGCAGCTCGGTGGCGTAGTTAACCTTGCAGATGCCGTTCTTCACAGCCTCGGCAACCTGCTCATCGGGCACACCGGAGGTGCCGTGCAGGACCAGCGGCACGTCGACGGCGTCGCGAATGGCCTTGACCACGGACTGCTCGATGTGAGGATCGCTCGTGTACACGCCGTGGCTGGTGCCAACGCCAATGGCCAGCGAGGTGCAGCCGGTGCGCTCAACAAACTCCTTGGCCTCGGCAGGATCGGTGTAGGGGCTCTCGCCCTCAACCGCGGGACCGTCGTCCTCCTTGCCGCCAACCTTACCGAGCTCGGCCTCGACGGGCACGCCCATGGCGCGGCCAGCATCGGCGACGGACTTGGTCAGGGCAATGTTGTCCTCGAAGGACTCGTGCGAACCGTCGATCATGACAGAGGTGTAGCCGGTGCGGAAAGCCTGCATGCAGCGGTCATAGCCATCGCCGTGATCGAGGTGCAGAGCGACGGGCACGGAAGCGCGCTCGGCGGCAGCCTTGACCATGCCGTAGAAGTAGTCCAGACCAGCGGTCTTGATGGTGCCCGGGGTGGTCTGCATGATGACGGGGGACTTGGTCTCCTCGGCAGCGGCCAGAACGGCCATAACAAACTCGAGGTTCTCGACGTTGAACGCGCCGACGGCGTAGTGACCGGCCTGAGCGTCCTTGAGCATCTTTTCGGTGGTAACAAGTGCCATGAGCGTTTGCTCCTCTCCCTCGCCCGCATCTGGACATCGGGCGTACGTGTCCGCAAGGCGTTTTACCTTGCATTTTGCTGCGCCCATTGTATGAAATTCAGCGGCTTTGCACGTGCGAGATATTGAGCCCATGCAGGTCAATACCGTCGTTTTTGAAAAGTAAACGGAAGGAATTGGAGCCGAGTGGGCGTGTTCGATATTGAATTTTGGGCGTTGAGCGTCTTTCTTTTATAGAAAAGATAAGTAATCGAAAGGTGTTTTCTTACTCAAAAAGAAAATGAACGAAAATAGAGTCAACACAATTCCTGCAAATTTAGCCGAGAATGGAGCAAACATGGCCCAAGCTACCAACCGTGCTTTTGCCGACGAACGCCGTACCGCCATTTTGGAAATGCTCGATCATAATGCCTCGGTGCAGGTAGCAGAAATCGCCCAGACCTTTGGCGTGTCCTCCGTCACCGCCCGCGCCGACCTGGACGCGCTCGCCGAAGCAGGCAAGCTGCGCCGCACACATGGTGGTGCCGTATCGCTCCACAAGCGCCTGACCGTCTCCACGCAGGATCGCCGCATCAACGTCAACGTCGCCGCCAAGCAGGCCATCGCGCAAAGCGCCATCGAGCTCGTCAATGACGGCGACACACTGCTTGTCGACTCGGGCACCACCGCGCTCGAATTTGTCCGCTTGCTCGACCAGCGCGACGGCATCACCGTCATCACGGCCGACATCACCATCGCCGATTACATCGACGAGAGCATGCCCTCGGTCGATGTCGTCATGCCTGTC
>CABSMZ010000169.1 GCA_902478875.1 uncultured Collinsella sp. | reverse complement strand
ATAAGCTCGTCATAGCGGGCGCGCTTTTTGTCGAGCTCCGCCTCGATCTTCTTGAGCTGGTTGCGCACGCCCTTGAGCTTTTTGTTGAGCGCAGCGCGGGCCTGGGCCTCGGCGCGCTTTTGCTCCTTGGTCTTTTTGCCTTCGGCAGGCTTGGAAGCGGTGGCGGGGGCGTCGGGCTGGGCCGCGGTGACCTTAGCGGACTTGGTCGCGGCCGATGTACTCTCCCCTGCTGCTTCGGCGGCGGCGCGGGCTGCGAGGTCCTCGCGCTTGTAGAGGTAGTAGTCGTAGTCGCCGTCGTAGACCGTGACCTTACCATCGCGGATGTCGATCACTCGGTTGGCAACGGCGCGCACCAGGTGCTCGTCGTGGCTGATCAGCACGATGGTGCCGGGGAAGTTTTGCAGGGCGTTTTCGAGCATGTCCACCGAGTCGATGTCCAGGTGGTTGGTGGGCTCGTCCAGGCACAGGAGCGCCTCGGGGGCCACGAGCATCTTGGCCAGTGCCAGACGCGCCTTTTCGCCGCCGGAGAGGACACGTACCTGCTTCTCGATGGAATCGTTGTCGCTAAACAGGAAGGCGCCCAGCAGGCTGCGCTGCTGCGGCACGGTCCACTTGGGCGTGACGGTGTCGATCTCTTGCAGGACGGTGTTGGACTCGGTCATGCCTTCGAGCGCGTGCTGGGCGTAGTAGGCCACGCCCACGTTAGTGCCAAGGTTCCGGGTGCCGGTGGTGGGCGGCTCCAGGCCGGCGAGGATCTTCATGAGCGTGGACTTGCCGGCGCCGTTGGGGCCGACGAGCGCCACGTGCTCGCCGCGGTAGAGCTTGAGGTCGATGTCACTGTAGATGTGCTTGTCGCCGTATGACTTGGATACACCCTCGAGGCCCACGACCATGTCGCCCGAGCGCGGCGGATCGGGGAACTTAAAGTCGATGTGTTTGTGGCCCTCGGGCAGGATGACGAGCTCCTTTTTGATCTGCTCGATTTTGCGGATGCGCTCCTGGGCCTGGGCTGCCTTGGTGGGCTTGTAGCGGAACTTGTCGACGAAGACCTGCATGTGGGCGATGTCACGCTCCTGGGCAGCGCGCTTGGCGCGCATCTGCTCCAGGTTGTCCTCGCGCTGCTTAAGGTAGCTGCTGTAGTTGCCGGTGTAAGTGGTTACGCGACGGTTTTCGAGTGCGGCGACGTGGTCGACGCAGGCGTCCATGAAGGCGCGGTCGTGGCTGACGATGAGGACGGCGCCGTCGTAGTTGGCGATAAAGCCGCGCAGCCACTGGACGCTTTCGAGGTCCAGGTGGTTGGTGGGCTCGTCCAGAAGCAGCAGGTCGGGGTGGCGCAGGAAGAGCTTGGCGAGCGCGATGCGCATCTGCCAGCCGCCCGAAAACTCGGAGCACGGGCGCTCAAAGTCGGTGACCTTAAAGCCCAGGCCGGATAGGATTTTGCGGGCGTTGCTCTCGAGCTCGTAGCCGCCCAGGTGCTCAAAGCGGTCCTGGACTTGGCCGTACTCGTTGAGGAGCGCGTCGACGTCCTTCCCCTGTTCGGAGAGCTCGGTGATCTGGGCCTGCAGCTCGTTGGCGCGCTCGCCCATGCGGCGGATTTCCTTGGCGGCGGCCATGACCTCGGCGAGGATGGTGGTGTCCTTTTGCTCCAGGTTGGTTTCCTGCTCGAGGTAGCCCACCTGGCAGTCCTTTGCGTACTGGACCTGGCCGGCGTCCGGGCTGTCGATGCCCATGATGATCTTGAGCATGGTGGTTTTGCCGGCGCCGTTGGGTCCCACGAGCGCAAAGCGCTCGCCGGGGTTGATCTGGAAGGACGCGCCGCTAAAGAGGACGCGCGCGCCGAAGCTTTTTTCGATCTTGTCGACCAGGAGGATCATGGTGCCGCCTTTGACCTTGTGTGCCTATATGAAAAAAGGCCCCAACTTGCGTTGGAGCCTCATTCAATGCTCGGGTGGAGACGAGGGGGATCGAACCCCTGACCTCTTGACTGCCAGTCAAGCGCTCTCCCAGCTGAGCTACGCCCCCGTGCGAAGAAGTACTATACGGGAACTCCCCCGGCGATGCAAGGACAATTTTGGAAAAACTTTCCGGCATCGCGGGCAGCCGACCGAGGGCGCCCGGAAGTGAGCAGGGCACCCGTCTAACGACCGATTTCCAGCCAGTTGCATAGTACGTTGGCTCGTAACTCCATTTCCGTTGCCTTTTGCGCCTTAGTTTTGCACCTATAGCGCAATTCCAAGCGCGAGCAAAGACTTCGCACGATCGCATCAAGCTGCTCGGCATCGTTAAGCATGTCGTGCGTAACCAGGAAGACGTCATACCCCATACTCTGCAGCGCCGTCATGCGTTTGGCATCGTGGTCGAGCACGGCGCCTGATCCGTGGATGACCTCTCCCTGAATCTCCACGATGCCTGCTTTCATTATGGTTGGATTTACGATCACGATATCCCCGTAGCAGATTTTTTGCCCCGCAATGCTCTGCGCCGATGCGGTAAGCGGCGTAAGGTCGTTAACATGAACGTTTCGAAAGCCGGCACCGCCGCGCGAGCGAGGAAGCGATAGCAATAAAATTCCTGCAACTTCAAGCGGAGAAGCTGCCATACCTGTCACCAACTGCGCGGCGTTGTAAAACTTCGTACCCCACTTTCGTCTTTTCATCTTACTGGCGTACTCATGAAGCTCGTGTAATTCGATGAGCGGCTTTCTCATCCAGAGCGAAGTGCCCTTTAGCCTTGTGACCTCCTTCGTTTTCTTTTGTCCGTTGGACCCCTTTGTATTTACTTGTTCTTTGACTTTTATGCGCGCATAAACGCGTTTCCATTGTGGTTCGTCTTGGCTTTCATCAAGGTCGAAGAGGGATTCGGTGGTTGCATTCTCTGCAGCGTCATTGGCTTTATCTAGTTCCGCTTCTGCTGCTGCGGTGGGCTCAAAGACTGAGAACCATCCGCAAAATTCGTACATGGCAAGGACAAGATCGGTTGGAGACATAAAGCGCGCCATGGTGAATAGCGTCGCAAGTGGATTGGTAACCCTAAAGCTCATCGTGGTTTCCAGCGTGCTATCCACCCCCGAAGCATCATCACAGTGGATTGTTGTCCGTAATCCCGAATGGTAGTTAACGCCACCGGGAACTGTTGTGGTAATAATCGGAGTTTTGAGGACGTCGACTACAAAGGGCGATTGAGATAGGGCTCGCCAGCCGTCTTCAGGGCTTGGCAGTCTTGGGTAGAGGTCACGGACCTGCGGTGGGCAGCGCCAGTAGCGAAATGCGGTGTTTGCGCAGACGATCTCGTCCATATGAGCCTCCCCTAGCTTTGGCTGCGTCCCGTTATGTTTGCAGGTAGACCGATTATCAATGGCGGCATAATGCGGGTAAGTACCGGAAGCTGACCAAATGCTGACTAATAGCTTGACGTATTTCGCCTAGAGATCGCCGTGTGGCACAAATCTGCTGGCAGGCGTTCTGGGGCCGTGGTCCCTATCTCCACATTTGTACGTGAATCCCATGGCAAATTCAATGAAAGAGCGCATGAGCTTTATGCAAAACACGCGATGACGTCAGCACAGGAGAGATCAGCTAGAAATGCGTTTAAAAATTTCGATTCAATTTTGGTGTCAAGCTTGGTGTCAAAAAGAAAAAGGCCAGAGGCTTAACACCTCTGACCTGTACTTTAGATGGTGGGCGATACAAGATTCGAACTTGTGACCCCATCCGTGTGAAGGATATGCTCTACCCCTGAGCCAATCGCCCGTCGCCTTTCGGCAAAAGAGATACTATCATAGCCGCGCGCGGTTTACCAAGAACTTTTTGCCCAAGATTTTAAATTCGTGGGTGCTAGCCAAGCCAAAGCAACCAAAGCCTGTCTCTTA
>CABSMZ010000168.1 GCA_902478875.1 uncultured Collinsella sp. | reverse complement strand
TCTCCGTCGTCGGCAGCGTCAGATGTGTATAAGAGACAGACGCTTGACAGCGAGAGCGCAACCGAGGGTGTAGGCCCACTCGGCGTTCTGGAAGGCGATGGACTGGGTGTTGTTGACGATCTCACGCGGGTTGAAGCCCTTGTCGGTGCAGATCTGCAGAGCTTCCTCGAGGGAGGCGATGCCGTTGTCGGCGAGGCACTTGTTGATCTTGTCAGCGCGGCGCTCGTAACCTTCGAACGTAACAGTCATAGTTATTTCCCTCCCTTTCTACTCGTGAACCGGGAACACGCTGGCGACGGAGTGAGTCTCCTCGTCGGTGCGCGGGTCGATGTACTTGGCAGCGTTCTCCCACTGACCATAGTGGCCCATAGCGCCAGCGATGGCCTCCTCGGGGGTCTTGCCGGCCTTGACGGCGTCGGTGAACTTGCCGAGGTTCAGGAACTCGAATGCGATGATCTCGTTCTTGTCGTTGAGAGCCATGCGGGTGACGTAGCCCTGAGCGAGCTCGAGGTAACGAGCGCCCTTGGCCTTGGTGCCGAACATGGTGCCGACCTGAGAGCGAAGGCCTTTGCCGAGGTCGTCGAGGGAGGCGCCCACGGGCAGGCCGCCCTCGGAGAACGCGGTCTGGCTGCGGCCGTAAACGATCTGCAGGAAGATCTCGCGCATAGCAACGTTGATGGCGTCGCAGACGAGGTCGGTGTTGAGGGCCTCGAGGATGGTCTTACCGGGAAGAATCTCGGAAGCCATGGCGGCAGAGTGGGTCATGCCCGAGCAGCCGATGGTCTCAACGAGGGCCTCCTCGATGATGCCGTCCTTGACGTTCAGCGTGAGCTTGCAGGCGCCCTGCTGAGGTGCGCACCAACCCACACCGTGCGTAAGACCGGAGATGTCGGAAATCTCCTTAGCCTGGACCCACTTGCCCTCCTCGGGGATGGGTGCGGGGCCGTGGTATGCACCCTTGGCAACGGGGCACATGTTCTCCACTTCCTGTGAGTACTGCATGCCTCTCCTCTCTATCGTGTTGGCGTCCCGTCTGGGGGTCGTGGCTGGCGATTGCCGGGCGACCCTTCGAAAGGGACATGACATGCAGCCCCTATAATACCGCGAAATGCACGGAATATTCGGCGAACGGCTCAGTTTTCGTAGCGAGAAGTCCTGAAGTTTTAATTGAAACGGTTTAACTCTATGTTCTGTGGTCATGAACTTCCGTAGAGGGGGTCCGTCTTGGGCAAGCTTTTGGTCCGCTCTTGCAAGCGTTGCAGTGGTTGACCTGTTGCAACGGTGCCGTTCGCCGCCTGTTTGCTGCCTTTGGCCGCGCGAGTGTATTGTTTTGCGTGAATGTTTTGATGGCACGCTTCAATCGTGCTGTATTGGATGGCAAGCAGATCCCGGCGAAGGGAGCGCCATGCAGCGCGTTTGGAGAACGGTTACCGGCTTTTACCATGTCTGTGCCCGCGGTACGGGCAAGCAGCTCATCTTTGAGGGCGATGAAGACCGATGGGAGTTTTTGGAGCTGATGCGCGAGTGCTGCCGCGAGGAGGGCGTGACGGTTATCGCCTGGTGTCTTATGGGCACTCACGTGCATTTGGTGCTTGCAGATTACGAGGACAGGATGAGCGCGGCGATGCACCGGTTGCTTTTGACGTACGCGCGGCGGTTCAATAAACGCACGGGGCGCACAGGCCATCTGTTCCAGAACCGTTTTGACCGGCGTTCGCTCGATACCGACTGGCAGGTGATGGAGGCTATTCGTTCCGTACACGCCGATCCGCAGGAGGCTGGCATCAGCTTAATCGAGCGTTATCCCTGGAGCAGCTTTGCCGAGCATTTGCGCGCTTACGACGGTGACGCGACTGATGTCGCGAGGGGATTTTCTGATCCTTCTTGCGTGCTTGAGCTTTTTGGTTCTGCCGAGGGCTTTATTACCCATTCGCTTTCGACGCCCGACGGCGGCGAGCCAGCGCTGGGCGATATGAAAGAGACGGAGTGGGAACGCCACGCCTTTGCCGACAAGATGGCGAAGAGCCTCGGGGTTCCGCTCCACGGGGTTAAAGCCGCGCCGTCGGCGCAGCGCAATATCGTCATTCTTGGATTGCACGATGCCGGTTTTACGGTGCGTCAGATTGAGCGATATACGGGGATTGGCAAAAGTACCGTTTCTCGTATCGTGCGTGCCTGTGCACGAACGGCGGTGCAGACTGGCCGAAACGTGGCGTAGGACTGCCTGTGCACCGCAGCTGGGGTCGCCCATATGCCACAACCATTGTTCTAAAAGCTTGGTACGGTAACTGCACTTCTTAATATGCATAGAAAAATCGCCATCTTGCATAAAATAACGGCTCGGTCCGGGTTTGCCCGTGCCTACCCCCGTCTGCGCCGTGCAAAAAACGGAGTTTTCAGCATCGTGTTGCTGTCGGCACCGCCGCAATCTTGCAACATACGGGTCCCGAAGCTATTGATTCCCGCCGTTGCGCCCCCGAAGCGCGTGCCTGCGTCCCGTCAGACCGCGATGCTTGTTCTAAAGCACAATATATATGCGCCTAAAGACGTTGATTAACGCTTTCGATGCGTATACACACAGCTTGGCGTGCTGAATACTCGCAAAAATGCACGCCGCTCCCTATGGGACCCGTCTGCGGCAGGCGCGAAGCGAGTCGGAGCTTCGCAGAACGGGGCTTGGCGCATTGCTTGGCGGGCCCGGGGCCCTGCCGCAGGCCTTTGGTGCTGTGGAAAACGCCCGTGCTCGCGTCTGGCTGTGTGGCAAATGTCAGACGGGGCGCCGGACGCGCGGACTTTGTGCGTTCGCGCTCATTAGGTAAAAACAGAGCCGCCCGTATCGGGCGGCTCGGCAATCAAAAACCTTGGATTCGGGGCATAAACTACTGGTTAGCTTGCCCCTCGAGCATGCCGTCGAGGGTGCGCCAGGCGAGCTCGGCGCATTTGACGCGGGCGGGCATGTGCGAGATATCCTGGAGCTGGGCGGCTTCGTCCAGGTCTTCCAGGTCCTCTTCGGAGAGCTGCTCGCCGCGGATCATGGCGAGGAAGAGCTCTGCCAGGCGGTGAGCTTCCTCGACGGTCTCGCCGGTGATGAGGTCGGCCATGATGTCGGCGCTGGCCTGGCTGATGGCGCAGCCGTGGCCGGTAAAGGAGGCCTCCTCGATCACGTTGTTCTCGACACGCAGCTGCAGAGTGAGCTCGTCTCCGCAGCTGGGGTTGATGCCGTCGTGCTCGTGCGTGGGAGCATCCATCTCGTACTTATAGTCGGGGTGCGAGTTGTGCTCCATAAATGTGGTGGAGGTGTACAGATTACCCATTGAACGTGCTCCAAACGTGATGCAGGCCGGCGATGAACTTGTCAATGTCGGCCTTGTCGTTGTAGAAGGCCACGCTGGCGCGGCAGCAGGCAAGGTTCTCGACGCCCAGCCAGGTAAGCAGCGGCTGCGCGCAGTGGTGGCCGGCGCGGATGCAGACGCCGTCCATGTCCATGATGCTCGCGACGTCGTGCGGGTGGATGCCCTTGACGTTAAAGCTCACAACTCCGTGGTGGTTGTCCCAATAGATGGAGCCGATGATCTGGACAAAGTCGAGCTGCATGAGTTCGCCCATCAGGTAGTGGACGAGTGCCTGCTCGCGGGCCTGGATGTTCTCGTAACCCACGGTGTTGACCAGGTAGTCGAGTGCCGCACCCGTGGCGAAGATGCCGGCGGCGTCCTGCGTGCCGGCCTCGAACTTCTCGGGGACGGGCGCCCAGACGGCGTCCTGCTCGGTGACAGAGTCGATCATTTCGCCGCCGGTGAGCATGGGCGGCATGGCGTTGAGCAGGTCCATCTTGCCCCACAGCACGCCGATGCCCATAGGGCCCATGGCCTTGTGTGCGCTAAAGGCAAAGAAGTCGGCTCCCAGGTCGGCCACATCGACCGGCATGTGCGGCAGCGACTGCGC
>CABSMZ010000167.1 GCA_902478875.1 uncultured Collinsella sp. | reverse complement strand
CTCTCTCCGTCGTCGGCAGCGTCAGATGTGTATAAGAGACAGCTCGGGGACGGCGTCGATATTTACATGCGCACGAAAATCGCGCAGGTAGTCGAGGAATGCGGACTTGAACATCGCGCCGCCGGCCGGGGCCTGGAGCGAGGCGAGGTAGTCGATATCCTCGGGCGTAAAGCGCAGATTCTCGACCAGCTCGGGCAGCTCGGCGGTGCCGCACATGACGGCATAGGCGCTGCCAAAGGGATGGTCGCGGTAAAACGCGGTAAAACAACCCTGCTCATTGGCCTTGCCGCTCTCCCACAGGCCCTGGGCCATAGTGAGTTCGTACAGATCGGTGAGCATTGCGATGTCGGTGGGATGAGAGATATCGGTCAAAGCCATGGGGCGACCTTTCGGATGTGTGGTGCAGAATTTGAGGGTTGGACGAGAGCAGAGCATGCGGACATGACGCCCGATGCAAATCGGTTAGAGCAGGCCCATGCTGGTCAGGATCGTGTAGCCCATAAAGATGACAAACGCGATGAGGGCAAGGACAATGATGATTTTTTGAGCCGGCGCCATGCCAGGAATCTCGTTCTCGCCCGCAGGTTCCTTGGAGGTAACCATGCGCTGGGCAAAGGTCATCTCGTCACGGCTCGGCTTGGACTCGACGGACTTGGGACGAGCGGCCTTTTTAGGCTGAGGTTTGGGCGCGGCAGGTGCAGGCTTCGCTGCAGCGGGCTTGGGTGCGGGCGCGAGCTTGCGCTCGGAAGCGGCGTTCGAGGCGACCTCCTCGGCCTTCGCACGCTCGGCACGCAGGGCAGCCAGCTCCTCGCGCTCGCGACGGGCCTCTTCCCGAGCCTCGCGGCGGGCCTTCTCAGCGCGGAGCTCTTCCAACTCAGCGCGCTCCTCGTCGGACAATGGTTGGGACTCAAGCTCGGCCATGGTAAAGCCCTTTCTTTTAAAAAAAGCCGCCGACACAATGTCAGCGGCTTATCAAATCCAAGGGTGGAGACGAAGGGAGTCGAACCCTCGGCCTCTGCCATGCGACGGCAGCGCTCTCCCAACTGAGCTACGTCCCCAGGACAAGTCGATATTTTACCTACGGCTCGCCAACTGTCAACGCCCAATAACCAGTCTTTTTGGGACGCGGCTATTTTGGCAACTTTTCGAACAGGCGATCCTCTCGATGATTTTTTAATCCCCGTCCCAGAAAAATCATCGGCGAACGCACTACTTTGCGCTGGTGAGGACGCCGGTGGTGTCGAACGCTGGGGTAAAGCTCTCGTCTACCGCGCCGCCCTCTTGCCAGAACATCGTCGTAAAACCCAGGTCGTCGGCATGGTCGAGCACCTGCTCGTACTCCTCGCGCGTCACGGCGCGTGCCAACTCGCCGCCCTGCTCGCGCATGAGCGCATTAGGCGTGTACTGGTTCATGACCGAAATCGGCACGTCGCCCACCGTCTGCCACACCAGGTCCAGCACGCGACACGAATCGTCCGCATGACCCGGCAGCACCAGATGACGCACGATGATGCCGCACTTCATGAGCCCGTCCTCGTCCACCAGCTCTCCCCCGCGGCGCTTAATCTCGTGCGCCATCTGAGCCAGGCCAGACACGGCTACACGCGGGTAATCCTGAATATGAGAGAGCGACTGCGCAAGCCTCGCATCGGCATATTTAAAGTCGGTAAGCCACACATCGACCAGATCGCCGAGCGCAGCCAAGGCACTCGCCCGCTCATAGCCGCTCGTGTTGTAGACGATTGGAATGACCAGCCCGCGCGCCCGTGCCGCGGCAATCGCAGTCGGCAGCAGGTGCGCGTAGTGTGTCGCCGTCACCAAGTTGATGTTGTTGGCGCCCTGGTCCTGCAGCTCCAGCATAATCTCGACCAAACGCTGGGGCGTAATCTCAAGTCCAAAATTGCCCGTCGAGATCTCGTGGTTTTGGCAGTAGACGCATTTGAGCGAACAGCCGCTAAAGAAAATCGTGCCCGAGCCGGCCTCGCCCGAAATGGGCGGCTCCTCCCACATATGGAGCGCCGCGCGGGCGACCTTAAGCGTGTCGTCGGCGCCGCATACGCCACGCGCGCCCTCGTCGCGTGCCGCGCCGCAACGGCGTGGACACAAATGGCAGGCGGGCGAAAAAAGTTCGGTCAACGGCGTCGGCATAAAAACATGCTCCAAAACAACGATTCAGCAGCTCAAACGTTAAGGCCCGGACCGCACAGACGGCTCCAAGCCCAAGGCGCCGTAATCGTCCGACACGATTTTTGTAATGTCAAGACTGGAATCAACAAAGTGCCGCTTTATGATGTAGGTATTCCGCCCCCCGCGGAGCAACTGGGTGAACCGTCGCGTTTATTTAGGGAGCCCACACAGTCGTACTTAGTACAGGTATCCTTCGTTGTTAAGGACGCTGGAACAGTCGATGAGGGCACCCACCTGTTTTAGGTGGGTTCATTTTCGTAACGTGGGGGGTGGTTTTCTTTTGCCGAAAATCACCATACAGTCCATATGGATCCCCGCCGGCATTCCGACAAGCCATCGACAACATCCCAATATCTGGTAAGCGCGTGATTATCGCTGCGTGCAATTACATGCACCCCCTTGGTCGAGTATTATGGTTCGGCTATGCCCTTTGCGCATGGCGTTCTTCTGACCTTTTCCTTCGACGCTTGGCGGTTTTTAGATTCATGGCTTCATCCCCGAGCTACATACCGTACCTATGCGTGGCAGCGGCGGCTTTTATCACGACCTTCCTCGCGGTGCCCCTGGTCAAGCGCTTGGCAATTAAGCTCGATGCCGTCGACTATCCTTCTAAGCGCCGCATCAACACCAAGCCCATCCCGCGTTTGGGCGGAACGGCGGTGTTTTTGGGCCTGGTCGTTGCCTGCATTGTGCAAATCCTAGGCACCTGGTACCTAGGCTGGCCACCCGTCCTGGTACCGCACCCGCGCCTTCACATTAGCTATCCCATGCTGGCGCTCTCCTTTACCGTCATCTTTGCGACCGGCGCTATCGACGACGTCTTCCAGCTCACGCCCAAGCAAAAGCTGGCCGGACAGGTCCTCGCCGCGCTTATCGCCTGCATGGGCGGCCTAAAAATCGGCGTCATCGTCAACCCGTTTGCTCCCGGCGAGATCATGCTCGGATGGCTCGCCTACCCCATTACCGTGATCTATCTGGTGGCATTCACTAACATCATTAACCTCATCGACGGCCTCGACGGCTTGGCCACGGGCATCTGCGGCATCGCGTCGTTCACCATGTTTTCGATGGCCGTTCTCTCGGGCCGCATCGACGCCGCCGCGCTCTCCATTGCGCTCTTTGGCGCCTGTCTGGCCTTTTTGCGCTACAACTTCAACCCCGCAAGCATCTTCTTGGGCGACTCGGGGTCGCTGCTTCTGGGCTTTGCGCTGGGCTCCATCTCGCTGCTCAACGTGAGCCGCACCGCCGCACTCACCTCGCTTATCATTCCGCTCATCGTTGCCGGCGTGCCCATCATCGACACGTTCAGCGCCATCGTGCGCCGCAAGCGCGCCCACATTAGCATCGGACAGGCCGACAAGGGCCACATCCACCACCGCCTGATCCAAGAAGGCTACAACCAAAAACAGGCCGTGCTGCTCATCTATGCCTGGTGCATCATGCTTTCGGCCGGCGCCGCCGCCATCAATCAGGTCGAGGTGCCCATGCGCGTGCTCATTTTTACCGTGCTCGCCATTGGCTCGGCTGCCTTCGCCAAGCATCTGCATCTGTTTGAGCCCGTGCTGCGCCACCATTACAACAAGCGCACGCACGAGGACGAGCTCGTCACCCCCGACGACCCCGCCTTTAAGCAGGAGGAGCAGGCAGCTGAGGAACGTAAGGAAGAGCGCCACCACAAGCTCTAGGGCAAGCTGCCGAGGATGTGCCAAGGCACCGTTGGTCAAGCGCGGCCGCGCCGCACCCATCGCACAAGCCACCCCTCTCCCGCCCCTCGCCTCCTTACGCC
>CABSMZ010000166.1 GCA_902478875.1 uncultured Collinsella sp. | reverse complement strand
GATCTAGTACGGTCTCGTGGGCTCGGAGATGTGTATAAGAGACAGCCTGTCCTACGAGCGCGGTGCACTCAAACGCTGCGAAAAGGTGGGCATCGAAGCTCGTCGCGTGTTGCTGCCTGCCGATGTTTCGCAGGATGAGCTGCTGGCGGCTATCGAGGGCATCAATGCCGACCCCGCTGTTCACGGATGCCTGATGTTTCGTCCGTTGCCCGCTGGGCTTGAGGAGGATACAGTTGCCGCGGCACTCGATCCCGCCAAGGACGTCGACTCCATGACGCCGGCCTCGCTGCTCACCACGCTTTCGGGGCGAGGCGAGGGCTTTGCTCCCTGCACGGCAGAAGCCGTGTTGGCGTTGCTGGACCATTACGGCGTTGAACTGGATGGAGCTAAAGTTGCCGTTGTTGGTCGCTCGCTGGTAATTGGCCGTCCCGTTGCCGCCATGCTTACGGCTCGCAATGCCACGGTGACGACGTGCCATACGCATACGCGTGACCTAGCTGCCGAGTGCTGTTCTGCCGACATTGTTGTTGCCGCGGTTGGACGCGCGCGCACGATTGGCGCGGATGCGGTTCGCGAGGGCCAGACGATCATCGATGTTGGCATTAATTGGGACGAGGCTGCCGGAAAACTGGTCGGCGACGTGGATTTTGATGCTGCGGAACCGATCGTTGGCGCCATCACACCCGTGCCGGGCGGCGTGGGGGCTGTGACCACCGCAATTCTCGCCAAACACGTGATTGAGGCGGCGGAGCGCGCATCGAAATAGGCGTTTTGGGCTGTTTGAGGGGTTAGCTATATACCACGTGGTCAAAAAGCGCCAAATATGAGTACTGTTGCCATGATAGTCACATATGTTTTACGTCTTTTGGGTTTCCTAACGATATTCATTCTCGTTAGGAAACCCATTTTATTGAACCTATGGGGAATAACGCTGTCTCGCTTTTGGACAAATAGGGATCTTCAGCACTCATTACAAGGAAATTTGCTGCTACTAAATTGGTGACAGTACTCATATTTGGCATTTTTTGACCACGGGGGCTGCCGAGGCCGTGGTTTCGCCCTTTTTTGCGTCGAAGCGATACACTGTTGCCGTTTGATTTCTTCGCTCAAGGAGGATGCGCATGCCGTGCACAACGATTCTGGTCGGTAAGAACGCGAGCTACGACGGGTCGACGCTTGTCGCGCGTAACGAGGACTCGTCCAACGGGGTGTTTGAGCCCAAGCGTATGCGCGTGGTGCATCCCGACGAGCAGCCGCGCGTCTACACGAGCGTCCTGAGTCACCTGACCGTTGAGCTGCCCGATAACCCCATGCGCTACACGAGTGTCCCCGATGTTGTCCCGGGCCACGGCATCTGGGCCGAGGCCGGTTTTAACGAGCTCAATGTGGGCATGTCCGCAACCGAGACGCTCACCACCAATGAGCGAGTTCGCGGCGCCGACCCGCTCGTGGACTACGTGCCCGCCAAGGGCAACGAGGGTGAGGACGGCTATGTGCCGGCGCAGCCTGGTGGCCTGGGCGAGGAGGACATGGTGACCCTGGTCCTGCCGTACGCTAAGTCCGCCCGCGACGGCGTGCGTATCCTGGGCGACCTGCTCGAGCGCTACGGCACCTACGAGAACAACGGCATCGCCTTTAGTGATGTGGGCGAGATCTGGTGGCTCGAGACCATCGGTGGTCACCACTGGATTGCCAAGCGCGTGCCTGACGACGCCTATGTGACCATGCCCAACCAGCTGGGTATCGACAGCTTTGACCTGGATGACGCAAAGGGCGCCCAGGCCGACCACATGTGCTCCGCCGACTTGCGCGCCTGGATGGCCGAGTGGCATCTGGACCTGACGCTGGGCGTCGAGGGCGACGGCCCGGCTGCGGTCTTTAACCCGCGCGAGGCCTTTGGCTCGCACAGCGACAGCGACCACGTCTACAACACGCCGCGCGCGTGGTACATGCAGCGCTGTCTCAACCCCAGCGACGTGTGGGATGGCCCCGACGCCGACTACACGCCCGAGAGCGACGATATCCCCTGGAGCCGCGTGCCCGAGCGCAAGGTGACCATCGAGGACATCAAGTACGTACTCTCGAGCCACTACCAGGGCACGGAGTACGATTGCTACGGTAGCAAGGGCACGCCCGCTACGCGTGGCGCATATCGCCCCATCGGCATCAACCGTAACAGCCAGCTCGCCGTGTTGCAGCTGCGTCCCTATGCGCAGCCGGCCTATCGCGCCGTGCAGTGGATGGCGTTTGGCTCCAACTCGTTTAACGCGCTGGTTCCGCTGTACGCCAACGTCGAGACCATGCCCGAGTACTATGCCGACACGCAGGCTCGCGTGACGTCCGAAAACTTCTACTGGGCCAACCGCCTGATCGGCGCGCTGGCTGACGTCCGCTTCCATGAGTGCGGTCGCGCGGTCGAGGATTATCAGGAGAAGGTCGGTGGCATGGGCCACAAGCAGATCCATGACGTCGACGCTGCCGTAGCCGCTCTGCCCGAGGCCGAGGTGCCTGCCGAGCTTGCACGCGCCAACGAGGCCTTTGCCGAGCGTGTCCGCGTGGAGACCGATGCCCTGCTGGGCAAGGTGCTCTACACCACGAGCTGCGCCATGAAGAACTCTTTCGCGATGAACGACAACGTGAGGTAGGGATTTCCCGTCGATCGAATAGCGCTAAAACGCTTTGTCGCTTTCACTCAATCTTGGGTACAAGAACGCCAATGCAGTTGTTTGTGATTGGAGACAACCATGGTTATGAAACTCGATCAGCTTGTTAACGGCGCCATCAATGTTGGCTTTGGCGCCGCCGCCGTTGCCGTCGAGGGCAGCAAGAAGGTTCTCGACGACCTCAATACCAAGGGTGAGCAGGTGCGCAAGGACGCAGGCGCTCCCGATATCGCCCGCAGCGTGTCCGATATGTTCGAGCAGGCCGGCGGTACCATCTCCGATCTGACCGAGCGCTTGGGCACGCAGGGCGAGACCGCGGCCCAGCGCGTGCTCGACGAGCTCATCCTTGCCCGTGTCCGCGTTATGACCGCCCCCGAGCGCACGGCCTTCCTGGCCCATGTGCGCGACATCGTCGATTCGGTCGAGGACAACGTGACCTCGGTGCCCGTCGAGTCCGTTGAGCCCGACGACGCAGAGGACGCCGAAGAGGCCGAGTAGCAGCGCAGATGGCAGATTCCACCACCGATTTCAACAATCTAGATCCTCTGGGTGACGAGGCGGCGGTTGTCGATGAGGTCGACGCCGCCGTCTCGGGCGCTCGCAAGAAGCCGCGCGCTGTCGATATGGTGCCCGAGGAGCCCGACGCGATGGCGCCGGACGAGGAATACCAGCTCACGCCGGCGGGTCGTCGCGAACGCATTGGGCAGATTGTTCGCCTGGTCAAAAAGTACCGTGTGTGGGATAACCTCACGCCGGTTCGCTTGCGCCGCCTGCTCGAGGAGCTCGGCCCCATGTTCGTCAAGATGGGGCAGATTCTGGCCAACCGGTCCGAGATTCTGCCGCAGCGCTTTTGCGATGAGCTGCGTCGTCTGCGCTCCGACGTGGAGCCGGTGCCGTACGAGGTAGTGCTCCGCTGCTTGGAAGAGGAATACGGCCTGCGCCTGGGGGAGATGTTCGATGCGATCGACCCCAATCCGCTTGGCAGCGCATCGCTCGCGCAGGTGCACCGCGCTCGTCTGGTGACGGGCGAGGACGTGGCCGTCAAGGTGCAGCGCCCCGGTGCGCAGCAGGTTATGGCGCAGGACATCGATATCATCCGCTCGGTGGTGCGTATCGTTTCCAAGTTCGTCAACACCGATCAATTCGTTGACCTGCACGGCGTAGTCGAGGAGTTGTGGACCTCGTTTCGTGAGGAGACCAACTTTTTGGCCGAGGCCAAAAACCTCAATGACTTCTACGAGTTCCATAAGAGCGTTCATGGCGTGACGTGCCCTAAATCCTATCTGGACCTGTGCACCTGTCTCTTATACACATCTGACGCTGCCGACGACGGAGAGAG
>CABSMZ010000165.1 GCA_902478875.1 uncultured Collinsella sp. | reverse complement strand
TGGCGCTTGTGCCCGCGAGCGTATGGGTGTCGCAGAAGGTCGATGAAACGTATCGCGTAAGTATTGAGCAAGCTGAGCAGAAGGCTGCGGACGCGGCCGACACCACGGACAAGTCAGCCGAGACCAGCTCAAAATCGAACAAGAAAAAATCCGAGACCACGGAGTCCAAAAACGTGCTCGAGCAGTTGACTGATGGGGCATCGAGCCTGGTTACGTCGGTGACCAGCGGCGCCAAGCAGATGACCGATGAGATCGTGCAGCAGGTGACCAATCTGATTGAAGGCGTCATCGTGATGATCGTGACCTCGTGCGTTATCCCGCTGCTGGTGCTCGTGGCGTTCCTATGGCTTGGACACGTGCTGCTGGGGATCGATATTTCCGGCCCGGCGAACTATTTGACGGGCCGCTTTCTGAGTGCTCCGTCCAAGCACGCCAAAAAGGGTGGGCAGTCCGAGTAGCTAACACAGCTGTATATACCGGGGAATACCACCGAAGGGCGGCCGAGACAGGTTCTCGGCCGCCCTTTTGTTTGTTGAACACATGGTCGCTACGTCCGCGCCCGGCTCAAACGGTCAACAATCATCCGTGAACGGTCTTTGTTCAAAAAAGAACAAAGATAAACAAATAGTTGTTGCAGTTGATGTTCGAATGTGTTCAAATAAACATGAACAGTGAAGAACCGCACATTCAGATGCCCGGACCTGAACGCGATTCAACACTTCCAAACAGAAACTACGCACCTGCGTATCTCTCAAGGAGGATGTCATGAGGGTTGTAATCGCTTCCGATGCCGACGGTATGTCGATGAAGGAGTCCATCAAGGAGATGCTCATCGCCGACGGTCACGAGGTCGTCGACTATTCCGAGACCCCTGCCGTGGACTTTGTCGATTCCGCGACCGCCGTTGCCAAGGACCTGCTGGAGCACAAGGATTCCCAGGGCTTCGCATTCGATAAGTACGGCGTCGGCTCCTATATGGCCGCCGTCAAGATTAAGGGCATGGTCGTCGCCAACATTTCCGACGAGCGTTCCGCCTACATGACCCGCGAGCACAACGGCTCGCGCATGGTCACCATGGGCCCGGGCGTTGTGGGCACCGAGGTCGCCAAGAAGATCGCCCGCGAGTTCCTGCGCGCCCAGTACGCCGGCGGCCGTCACCAGATCCGTGTCGACATGCTCAACAAGATGGCCTAACGAGAGCCACCGAGAACTCGAACTTCTACCTCAACTTGTGAATTCAGACGAAAGGACGTTCTGATGAAGAAGACCATCGCAATCGGTTGCGACCATATCGTTACGGACGAGAAGATCTATCTGGCCGACCGCCTGGAGCAGGCTGGCTACAAGGTGCTCGACTGCGGCACCTACAGCCACACCCGTACGCACTATCCCATCTACGGTAAGGCCGTGGGCGAGGCTGTTGCCAGCGGCAAGGCCGACTTTGGCGTGGCCCTGTGCGGCACCGGCATCGGCATCACCAACGCCGTCAACAAGGTTCCCGGCGCCCGCTGCGCCCTGGTTCGCGACATGACCTCTGCCCTGTATGCCCGTCGCGAGCTCAACGCCAACATCGTGGGTTTTGGCGGCAAGATTACCGGCGAGTTCCTGATGGCTGACATCATGCTTGCCTTCCTGGAGGAGCCCTACGAGAAGACCCCCGAGCACGATGCCCTGATCGCCAAGATCGATGCCTGCAACAAGGCCGACGCCGAGGCTCAGGCTGATCCGCACTTCTTTGACGAGTTCCTCGAGAAGTGGGACCGCGGCGAATACCATGATTAGCGGGTATCCGGCGTAATTAACTAGTCCGTTGACGGCTCGCGTTTCTGTGAGGGGGCGCGGGCCGGTTTTCTATCAGCCCCACTGACTTGGCGGGCTGGCGTACGAAAGGGAAGGCTCCTATGGAGTTTGTTCTTGATAACGGTTCTATTCGTGTGGCACTGAGCACGGCTGGCGGATCGTTCACTTCGATTAAAGCCAACGGTCGCGAGTACCTGTGGCAGGGCGATCCTTCGGTCTGGTCGGGCCAGGCACCCATTTGCTTTCCGATTTGCGGCGGCCTTCGCGACGGTCACGCAATGACCATGGGCGGCCGCGAGGTTAAGCTCGCCCGCCACGGCTTTGCGCGCAAACAGGAGTGGAAGCTCGAGGAACAGAGTGACAACATGGTTGCGCTGAGCCTAAGCTCTGCCGACCATGCCGAGTTGCTCGAGCAGTACCCGTATCCGTTTAAGATCGTTGCTCGTTACACGATTGATTCGGAAAAGGTGGCCGTGTCGTACGAGGTGACCAATGAGGGCACCGAGGACATGCCGTTCTTTGTGGGCGGTCACCCTGGCTTTAAGTGCCCGCTCGACGAGGGCGAGTCCTATGACGATTACGAGCTCCGTTTTGAGCAGCGTGAGGCCGCTGAGCTCTGTACTGCCGTTCCCTCGACAGGCCTGATTGATGTTGAGCATCGCAGCAAGAACCCCATGATCGGCCAGAACCTGCCGCTTACCCATGAACTCTTTGACTTCGCGGAGACCATCTTCGACGTGCTCGAGAGCCACGTGGTTACGCTGACCAAGAAAACCGAGGACAAGGGCGTGCGCCTGACGTTCCCCGATATGCCGTACCTGATTGTGTGGAGCAAGCCCGAGGGCGACTTTGTGGCAGTTGAGCCGTGGGGTGGTCTGTCCACCTGCTCCGACGAGGACGATATTCTGGAGCACAAGCGTGGCTGCCTGGTGGCCAAGCCGGGGGAGACCGTCACCCGCGGCTTTGAGATCGAGATCCTTTAACGAGCTATCGTATGTTTGGGGCGGGTCATGCCGCCTCGGAACAGGAGTTCAATATGATTCTGACCGTTACCATGAACCCGTCGATTGATACGCGCTATCAGCTCGACAAGCTGATCATCGACGATGTTAACCGTGTGACGCCCGAAAAGACCGCTGGCGGCAAGGGCCTCAACGTGAGCCGTGTGCTGCTGCAGTTGGGCGACGATGTGCTCGCGACCGGTCTGCTCGGCGGCCACATGGGTGCCTATATGGCCGAGCTTATGGATGCCGACGGCGTCAAGAACGACTTTGTGCCCATCGCCGGCGAGACGCGCATTTGCCTGAATATTCTGCACGAGGGCAATCAGACCGAGCTGCTGGAGAGCGGCCCGCAGATCGCTCCCGCCGAGCTCGAGGCCTTTACGGCCAAGTTCGCCGAGCTTGCAGCGAAGGCGGACGTTGTGACGCTTTCGGGCTCGCTGCCGCGCGACGCCGATGCCGGCTACTATGCCGAGCTCGTCAAGATCGCCGAGGAGGCGGGCGCCAAGGTGCTGCTCGACACCTCGGGTGCATCGCTGGAGGCCGCGCTGGAGTCCGACGCTAAGCCTGAGCTCGTAAAGCCCAACCTGACCGAGATTAACGGCCTGCTGGGTACGTCCTTTACGACCGATGATGTCGATGCCCTGCGCGAGGCGCTCGCCGTCGATGGCCGCTTTGCCGGTATTCCCTGGGTTGTCGTTTCGATGGGCGCTGCCGGTTCGGTGGGCTTCCATGAGGGTCGCGCATTCCGCGCCAAGACGCCCGCGATTGCGGCTGTGAACGCGACGGGTTCCGGTGACTCGACCATCGCCGGCTTTGCGCATGCCATTGCTGCTGGTGCCGACGACGTCACGGTGCTCAAGACCGCCAATACCTGCGGCAAGCTCAACGCCATGGATCCCAAGACCGGCCACCTGGTCATGGATCGCTGGGACGAGGTCTACAACAGCGTTGTCGTGACTGAACTGTAGGGTTACGGCGTTTTACCAAACGCCGTAACGGCTCAACGCTGCAAACGCCCCTAAGCGGCAATCTGACGTTCAATCGTCGGGCATGACCAGAAGGTCAATGCCCTCCTCTTTCACGTCACCTTGCTCGCTTAGGGGCGTTTTCGCTGACAATGCCAAGACATCGGCGTTGCCTTGGCCGCAAGTAGTCATTGGGGATGTTCTTGTTTGACTAGTCGTTTAAGAACGTCCCCAATGACTAGCCAATAAAACGGCGCCCGCTGGCGATGTTGCCTGTCTCTTATACACATCTCCGAGCCCACGAGACCGTACTAGATCTCG
>CABSMZ010000164.1 GCA_902478875.1 uncultured Collinsella sp. | reverse complement strand
TGTATAAGAGACAGCTATTACGTCAACGTCGCAACCGATGACGAGGGCAAGCAAACCCGTCGCGTGAAGGTGACCGTCGTGACGCAAAACGACAACGAAGCCGTAGTCGGCAAAACGCAGGTCAAGCGCGACGACCAGGGCAACGAGATCAACCCCAACGTGCCGGTTACCAAGCTGCGCGATGGCGACACCCTCGTCATGGATACCGGAGCGGACGCAACGGCTGACGGCGGCTACAGCGCGGATTCGGGCAGTATGTCTGCCGACGAGGGCATGTAATGCGTCCCGTTATCGACATCCGCAACGTGCACCGCATCTTTGAGAGCGAGGCAGGTTGCGCCCACATCCTGCACAACGTGAGCCTGGCGGTAGATCCCGGCGAGTTCGTCGCCATTACCGGCCCCTCGGGCTCGGGCAAATCAACGCTCATGAACATCCTAGGCTGCCTGGATAAGCCGACGGCGGGCGACTACTACCTGCAAGGGCTCAACGTGGCCGAGCTTGACGATGACGAGCTCACCGAAGTTCGTGCCCTGAGCAATGGCTTTGTCTTTCAGAGCTTCAACCTGCTGCCGCGCCTGTCGGTTATCGAAAACGTCATGCTGCCGCTGGCCTACACCAATGTGCCCCGTAGCCAGCGCGAAATGCGCGCCGTGCACGCGCTACAGGCCGTCACGCTGCCGTTCGACCACTGGGACCACCGCATATCAGAGCTCTCGGGCGGACAGATGCAGCGTGTCGCCATCGCGCGCGCCCTCGTTAATGACCCGCCCATCATTTTGGCTGACGAACCGACGGGAAACCTGGACTCCGCCACTGGAGCGCTTGTAATGGAGACCTTCCATAAGCTCCAGAAGCGCGGCAAAACCATCGTTCTTATCACACACGACCCCGGAATCGCCGCCGAGGCCGACCGTGCCGTGACCATCCGCGACGGTCGCATTCACGACGGCGCGTATATTCCACATGCACCGCGGACCCTGCGCAGCGCCGTAGATAGCCTGCCCATAATTTCCGCCTCCGCCAACCCGCCGAAAGGAGAGATGGCATGAGCGCCCGCGATCTCATCCAGGAAGCCCTTCACTCGCTCGAGGCCAACAAGGGGCGCAGCCTGCTCACCATCCTGGGCATTGTCATCGGCATCGCCTCGGTTATCGCCATGACTTCGCTCATCGGCGGCATCCAAAACAGCCTGGTCAACAGCCTGGGCCTCAATGCAGCTCGTATGGTTCAGATCTATTCGTCGCAAGAACTCACCGAGTCGGACATCGAGAAGCTTCAAAAACTGATGCCGCAGATAGAGCAGATCGGCATTGTCGACAGCGCCTATACCGAGTACAAGACCGGCGATAAAAGCTATACCGTCATGGCACAGGGTGTCGATAGCGACATGCTCGACGCCGTGGGGGCCAGCAAGCTCGTTGCGGGGCGCACCTATTCCCAGGCCGAGTCTCAATCAGGCTCGCGCGTGGCGCTCATCAGCCGCGGCGGCGCCGATCAGCTTTACGGCAACGAACAGGATGCGCTGGGGAAAACCATCAAGGTGTCCAACGGCGAGGTGCAGATTGTAGGCGTGATTGATGGCGGCAGCGACTCCATGGGCTCGCTCACGCTGTATATGCCACGCGAGACCATCTCCGGGCTGTTTGGCGACGAAAATCCTTCATTCCCCAGCGTGACGGCACTTGCCGCCGAGGGCACGGACATGGATGAGCTTTGTAAGACCATCGAGTCCAAGGTGCGCGCGATGAAGGGCATCGCGGAGGATGATGAGAACGACAGTGTATCGGCGACATCCATGAAAAGCGCCATCGATGCGCTCAACTCCTTTATGGGCGCGTTCTCGCTCATCATGGGTGCTGTCGCCAGCATCTCGCTGCTTGTCGGCGGTATCGGAATTATGAATATGATGCTCACCAACGTGTCTGAGCGCATCCGCGAGATCGGCATCCGCCGCGCTCTAGGCGCCAGTCGTCGCGATATCACCGCCCAGTTTTTGGCCGAGTCCTCGGCGCTGTGCGTCACCGGCGGACTGTTGGGTGTCCTGATTGGCTATCTGCTGGCATGGGGACTCACGTTCTTTGCCGCAAGCTCGGGCATCATGAGCGAGTTTGGAGCTACCGGGACGATCACGCCAAGCTTCTCCATTACGACAGTGTTGATCGCGTTTGCCGTCTCCGTCGGCATCGGCGTGATCTTTGGCTTCTACCCCGCTCGCCGCGCGGCGAAGCTCGACCCGGTGGAATGCCTACGCTACCAGTAAGCCACCACCAACAAGTTGCGGTGAATTAGGGACTAAAAATGCTATCTAGCAGCATACGGGACACTATTTCACCGCAACTTATTGAAGGGCTGCTTGCGCCAGTTCCGGGCGTCGTCCTCGAGCTATTGGCGGATGACGGGCTTGTACGGGTCGAGCTTGCTCGGGGCGCTCCTCTTCGCGGGCGGGAGGGCGCGCAGGCGCGGCGAGCGCCTAGCGCGCGAACTCCCGTAAGAGCGCGTCTTCCACTTCCATAAGCGAAAGGGCCCCGCCTCCCTCGGCGGGACGGGCGACCACGATACAGCGCGCTCCCACGTCGCGCGCGGAGGCGATCTTCTCGGCCGTGCCGCCTACGGTTCCCGAGTCCTTGGTCACAAGCCACTGGGCGCCCACCTGCCGAAGCATCGCCTCGTTGAGCTCGCGGGTGAAGGGCCCCTGCATGCCGATGATGTGCGACGGCGAAAACCCCGCGTCGATGCACTTCGTTATAGCACCGGGCAGCGGGAGCACACGCACGAAGAAGCGCTCCGCGTAATCGGCGACGCGCGTGTAGGGAGCAAGCTCCTTGCTCCCCGTCGTGAGAAGCGCGCGACCCGGGTTCTCGGAGAGAAAGCGCGCCGCGCAGGCGATCGACGTGACCGAGACGACGCCTTTGGGCAGCGCCTCGACCGGGCGCGCAAGGCGCAGGCATCGTGCACCCACGGCGAGCGAAGCGGCTCGGATGTTGCCGCTTGCGAGCGTAGCGAAGGGGTGCGTGGCGTCGACGACGATGCGCGCGCCGGAAAGCTCGCGCTCCATGTCGGCCTCGTCGAGCCTGCCCGCATGTACCTCGATGCCCGGAAGCTCGCCCAAAAGCTCGCCTCCGTACTCGGTTGCCGCGTAAGCACGGGCGGGGATGCCCGCCCCGCTCGCCCATTCGCACAGAAGGCGGCCCTCGGTGGTGCCGGCGAAGATGCGCAGCGCCGGCGCGGATGCGGGCGCCGTCACTTCGGGCCGCCTGGGCGCGTGATCTGGTAGAGCAGCGCGTTCATAATGGCAGCCGCCACGGTCGAGCCGCCCTTGCGACCCCTCGCGACGATGGCCGGCACGCGTCGCGCAAGTAGCTCCTCTTTCGCCTCGACCACATTCACAAACCCGACCGGCACCCCAACGACGAGCGCGGGCGCGATCTTCCCCGCGTCCATTAGCTCGGCGAGTCGCAGAAGTGCTGTGGGAGCGTTACCGACGGCCACGATGAGCGGACCCTCGATGCCGCAAGCTTTGTCCATGCTCGCAACGGCGCGAGTCGTGCCCGCGGCGCGCGCAGCCGCGGCGACATCAGGGTCGGCCATGTAGCACACGGCCTTGCAGCCGAGCTTCGCGAGCGCGGACTTGCTTATGCCTGCGAGCGCCATGTTCGTGTCGGTGAGCACCGTGGCCCCTGCGCGCAGTGCGTCGAGAGCACAGTGCGCGGCGTCATGGGTGAATACGAGGGAATCGGCGTACGAGAAGTCGGCAGTGGTGTGGATGACGCGCTTCACGACGGGCTCTTCAAGCGGCGGGAACGTGCGGCCGCCGAGCTCTTCGGTGATGATCTCGAAGCTGCGCCGCTCGATGTCGCCGGGCGCCATCTCCTTGGAATCCATCTAGTACTCCACTCCTTCCCTTGCACCTATCCCCTGAGCGTAGGGGTGTTTCTCGCACCGCATCTCGGTTATGTAGTCGGCCTTCTCCACGATCTTGCGGGAAGGCGCGCGCCCGGTGAGCGCTACTTCGACGCCGCGCGCGGACATATCGAGCGCGCGGTCCACGAGCTGTCTCTTATACACATCTGACGCTGCCGACGACGGAGAGAG
>CABSMZ010000163.1 GCA_902478875.1 uncultured Collinsella sp. | reverse complement strand
CGTCGTCGGCAGCGTCAGATGTGTATAAGAGACAGCCCGTATAGCGGTCCTTTTGCACGCGCGGATGCACGATCAGCTCTGCCAGCGGCATGCGGCAATACAGATCGAGCACGCGCTCGTACTCCTCGTCACTCTCCAGCCCCAGCCTGGTTTTTACCGATACCGGCAACGGCGACCGCTCGCACACATCGCTCAAGAACACCTCGAGCTCGTCGAGATTGCGCAAGAAACCCGAGCCTTTGCCCTTGGCGACAACCGTTCCCGAAGGACAACCCAAGTTGAGATTGACCTCGCGATAGCCCATGTCGGCAAGCACCTGCGCCGCCCACACAAACTCGTCCGCGTTCTTGGACATCAGCTGAGGCACTACGTTGAGCCCCTGGTTGTTGGCAGGATCGATCTCCTTAAACGCCTTGCCGCCAAAGCGGTTTCCCACCCGCGGCGGCGGCAAAAACGGCGTGTAATAACAATCGAGCGCACCGAAGCACTCCGCATGCACGCGACGGAACACATGCCCGGTAATCCCCTCCATAGGGGCCAACGATAGAATCATCAACATCTACTCTCAGATCAATGCGGCAAAGGGACTGTCCCTTTGTCACATTATTCGGAGCGCAGGGCTTCGACGGGGTCCTTCTTGGATGCGCTGCGGGCAGGCAGCAGGCCGGCAACAACCGTCAGCAGCACCGAAATCGCGATGAGCACCAGCGCATCCTGCACGGGCAGGCTCATCAGATTGGGTACTTGTTTGGCAGCAAGCGCCCAGGCATTAACCGGAAAGCTCACGGTCACCACGACGACAATGGCAAAGACGCCGGCAATGAGACCTTCGATAAACGTCTCGGCGTTAAATACGTTGGCCACGTTGCGCTTCGACGCACCGATTGCGCGTAGGATGCCGATCTCCTTCTTGCGCTCCAATACGCTGATGTAGGTGATGATGCCGATCATGATGGAGCTCACCACCAGGCTGATACTCACGAATGCGATGAGCACCAAGCTGATGGTGTTCACGATGTCGGTCACCGAGCCCATGATGATGCCCATGTAGTCGGTGTACGAAATTGCCCGATCATCGTGGCCGGCGGCTTTGACCTGCTTGTTGTACGCATCGATGTGATCGAGTACGCGCTCCTTGGCCTCAAAGTCGCGCGGGAAAATCTTAACCGAGATGGGGTCTGCCTCATCCGCATAGCCCAACGTGGTCAGATTGTTGTCGTAGGTGAGCTTCGAAGCCTTGGCATAGCTCATCATGAGCGAACTCAGGTCCTCGGCGTCCATGTTGAAATGGATGGCACGAGCAAAGGCGCTCGCATCCACGTGCATGGCGCTCGTCAGGTTGGCAAAACTCGAAGACATCTGCGTCGCCATCTGGTCCATAAGCCCCGCTGCGCCCGCCTTGAGCTGGGACGATACCGTCGACGCTATCTGCTCGCTGATTGCCTTCATCACCTGATCCATAGCCTGCTGCAGATACGGAGCCAGCTGCTTTTGCACATAGTCGGTCATCGCCTGTTGCAGACGCTCGGCCAGAGCATCGCCACCGAGCGCCTTGAGCTGGGCCAGGCATTGCTGGGCTGCGGCATCATTCTCAAGATACGCCGAGAATGCGGCAGCAAGCTTTGACGCGTCCTTAAGATCTTCGGGTGACAGCGCCTTAAACTGCTCCGACTGCAAAAAGCCCGTGAACAGCTGATTGGCGAGCGTGCCTGTCTGCTGCATCTGCTCGGGCGTAAGTTCCAAGCCATCGAAGACGCCCGAGAAATCGGGAGCCGGTGCTTTGGCCATGATGTCGCTGAAGTCGATGTCCTTGCCAACGCCCGAAAGGTCAATGTCCAGCCCGGACAAGTCAAGACCCGACAGGTCCATACCGCCGGCAACACCCGAGAGCGCGGAGGTATCGAACGAGAACGCGCTCTTAAGTGCTGCCTCGTCCACACTGAACATGCTGCCTAGATCAACTCCTTGTTTGGCCTCGCCCTGCAGTTCATCGAAAGACTTGCCCGTAAAGACATCCGTCTCGGGGTGGGCAAGCTGCTCCTGCACAATCTGCGAATCGGCGGCGCGCTCCATAAGCTGGCGAGTCAGCGCATGCGTGTAGGCAATGCCCGGGGACAACGCGCTCGCGTTGGCGGTCTCGTTGGGTCGCACCACGCCCACAATGTGCACGTCGATACCGTCGGCAACCTTGGCGGCCATAAAGTCGGTGTCGCCAGACATATCGGTCCACATGCCGGTCTCTTCGTTTTTGCGATACGCATCGGCCGGCGACAGCACCTTAAACGTGGTAGACAGCGCATCGTCGTAGGTAAAGTCGGTGCCGGTCTCGGGCGTTTCGACCCCACCGTCAGCCGTCATGGCACTGTTTACCAGATCGTTGAGCTCATCGATATCCAGCGCACCGATGCTGTAGAGCGTGTAGTCGCCCACCGTGCCGCGACTCGAAAGCACCATCACGGCTTCGTTGGCAGACGTGGGCCAATGACCGGCGACGACATCGTACTGGCTGTCGAGCAGGCTCTGGTCGTCGATCATCTCGTTAAAGACCGAGGTTCCCATGGATTCCATGCTCACCGTTGCCGCCGAGCTCGCGCCTCCGCTCATGGCCTCGGTCATAGCGTTGGGAACAAGCCGGACGGGCTTCTCGTCGCCCTTGCCGGCACGATAGACAACCGGCGACACACCGTAGCCGTACTGGATGGCGTTGACCTCTTTGTCGATACCGTCGCCGCCGTCGTCAAGCCATGCCTTAAAGCTCGTCATGTCGTTGGACTTAACGCTCGCAAACATATCCTTTACGGCCGTGACCACGGGAATCTTATCGGTTCCCCGAGCCTTGCCGTCGGCGCTGTCGTCGGACGAATCCACGTTTTCAGGCGAGTCATCATCCGCAGCCCCCTGCCCACCCATCATGGACGACAGGTCGTAGTCCTGCTTGGAGATCGTAAGCGGGTAACTCGAGAGCGTATCCTCCTCGACCTTTTTGATGTAATTGTTCACGCCATTGGAGAGCGCCAAGATCGCCGCGATACCGATAATGCCAATCGACCCCGCAAAGGCCGTCATGGCCGTACGGCCTTTTTTGGTCATAAGGTTTCGGGCAGAAAGCCCCAGCGCCGTCACGAAGCTCATCGAGGTTTTGCGCGTAGGCTTGGCCTCGCGGCGCGTGGCGTCAGCGACATCGAAAGGATCGGAATCGTCGGTGATCTTGCCATCCGCCAGATTGACGATGCGCGTGGCGTATTGGTATGCCAACTCGGGATTGTGCGTGACCATGATGACCAGGCGGTCGCGTGCAACATCCTTGAGCAAGTCCATGACCTGCACGGACGTTGTAGAATCCAAGGCG
Organism: uncultured Collinsella sp.; assembly: GCA_902478875.1. Taxonomy (GTDB): domain Bacteria; phylum Actinomycetota; class Coriobacteriia; order Coriobacteriales; family Coriobacteriaceae; genus Collinsella. Next base: position 815 of record CABSMZ010000163.1, on the reverse strand, counting down.
CCGGTCGGCTCGTCTGCCAGCACGATCTCGGGGTCGTTGATCAGGGCACGGGCAATCGCCACGCGCTGCATCTGTCCACCCGAAAGCTGGCTCGGGCGCTTGTTAACATGCTCGCCCAGGCCGACTTTCTCCAACGCCTCGCGCGCACGCTGGCGGCGTTCGGCATGTCCCACGCCCGTGAGCGTGAGCGCCAGCTCCACGTTTTCCAAAATGGTCTGATGCGGAATGAGGTTATAGCTCTGGAACACAAAGCCGATGCGGTTGTTGCGATAGGCATCCCAATCGCGATTGTGAAAGTCCTTGGTCGAGATGCCGTCGATCAGCAGGTCGCCGGAATCGAAATGATCGAGCCCACCGATAACGTTGAGCATCGTGGTTTTACCCGAGCCCGAGGGACCCAGAATGGCCACGAACTCGTTATCGCGAAAAGACAGGCTTACGCTGTCGAGCGCCACCTGCGTAAACGACTGCGTAACATACCTTTTGCAAATTCCTTTGAGCTCCAGCATGGACGGCAACCTCTCCCACGCGGGCGCACTTGCCCGCTCTCCCCCGCCGTTCGTATTCGACGCGTTTGTCCTACTCTATCCCCATTTTTGCCGGCGCCAGTGAGGAATGTAACGAACCGCGCCAAAAAAACGAACGGGATGGCGCCCAAAAGAAGAGGTCCCGAGCGGGACCTCTATATGGTGGAGCTTATCTTGAAAGGTAGCGGACTACTTCGCACAGCGGCGCACGATTCTCGCTATGCTTTACGCGTTTTTACTGCTCGCTATTCGCAATCGCCTGGTCGATAAGCTTGTCGAGTGCTGCGC
>CABSMZ010000162.1 GCA_902478875.1 uncultured Collinsella sp. | reverse complement strand
CTCGGAGATGTGTATAAGAGACAGGCACAACAATCTGATACTTGAGTGTGCAGGAGAGCGTCTCCTTGAGTCGAGCCCAGGCCTTGGCACCGGCATTGAAGGCAGCGATGGGCTGCAGACCATAGGAGAAGCACTGGGCAACCATCATGGTGATGTAGAGAATGTAGCCGTTGATTACGCCGAAGGCAGCGATGTAGAGCGAACCCATGTCACCGCCAAGCGTGCCGAGCAGCGAGTTGGCAACGGTATTGAAGATGAATGTCGCAGCCTGGACCAGGAAGAACGGGAAGCCGATCTTAACGATCTGCCCGCAGATACCCATGTCGAGTTTGAGGTCGACCAGGTTGATCTGGAGCTGAGACTTCTTGCCGCCAACATACCAGAAGATGCCGATGGCCCAGATGCCAATGGACAGGCCATAGTACACGCCAGCACCCATGACGCCGAGCTTGAGTACGAAGGTCGAAAGCGCAAGCCAGCAAATGGCAACGATGGCAGATACGGTCATGAGATTTGCCTGGACCTGAACCTTCTCATCGACGCGCATAACAGCGGTGACCATCTGGCCGATGACCGTGAGCGGCAATAGCACGGCGAACGTGCGCACGCCGGCGACCGTGTCAGCCATGATATCGGGCGTTGCGCCAAAGAATGCACAGATGGGCTCGGTGAAGACTGCCATCACGACGGCGAGCAGGACCGAGACAATCGTCGTGAGCCAGAAACCCTGACTAAATGCCTTACTCGCCCCCTTGATGTCTCCGGCGCCGAGCAGATTGCCCACGACGGCCGGCACGCCCGTACCGAAGAGATTGCCGAAGGCCAGATTGATATACTCGACAGACATGATGATCGAGACGCAAGCAAGACCGTGAGAGCCCAAGCCCCAGCCCATCACGAGACCCTCGAGCACGACCATAATGATCTGCGCGAGCATGCCCTGACCGGTCACAATTGTGTAGCGGCGCACGAGTTCTGGAATCGGCTTTGAGGCGAGCTCATGCTCCTCCCCAACGACAGCGGTTGTTTCTTCTGCCATGGTTCTCCCCTTTCCTTGAGAGATTGAAAGACTGTGGGGCTATTTCTCGTAGACAACCTTACCGGCGATCACCGTAAGCTCAGCCGTGGCGCCGAGAACCTCTGCCGGCTCGCAGGTAAAGAGATTGCGGTCGAGTACGCAAATGTCGGCTTGCTTGCCGCAGGCGAGTGTGCCGATGCGGTCCTCAGCATGCATAGCGTAGGCGCTGCCGTAGGTGTATGCGCGCAGGGCCTCGGCCATAGTGATTCGCTCCTCGGGGAACCAACCCTCAGGATTAGATCCATCCTCGAGCATGCGGTAGACCGCTCCATAGACTTCCTCCATAGGCTCAAGCCCCACGACCGGGAAGTCGGAGCCCAGATGCACGCAGGCACCGCTCGCGAGCAGGCTATGAATTGGCCACGAGAGCGCCGCGCGCTCGGGACCAACGGCGTCGTCCTTTGCCAAGTCTGCCATATCAAGCAGCATATGCCACGGCTGCATGGCCGGACAGACGCCGAGTTCCGCATAGCGCGGCAAATCCTCAGGTTGAACAGTCTCGTTGTGCTCCATGGAGTGACGGCAGCCCATAAGGCCGTAACGCTTCTCACCCTCCTCGAAGCAGTCCAGGACAAAGCGTACGGAACGATCGCCTATGGCATGGATGCGCGTGTCGACACCCCACTCAAGCGCTTTAAGGATGGCTTTGCGCACGCGCTCTGGATCCTCAGCCGGCTCGCCACAGGTCTCGGGAGCATTGGCATAGGGCTCGAGCATCCAAGCAGTATGATCGGAACACACGCCGTCGATGAATTGCTTAAAGCCATGCCACTCGACTTGCGTGCCCGGGAAGTCGTATTTAGCTCGAATTTCCTCGAGCGTCATGGCCTCGTTCTCAAAAAGGTCTGTGTACATGAACACGCGCAACGGATGCTCGCCCTTGCGGTTGAGTTCCGCGAGGAATTTATAGGGGTTATCCATGCTCACAAAAGTGGGGTTAACCATGCCGACTGTCGTAATACCGAGAGCGTTGGCGCGATGCGCGGTCTTGGAAAAGGAAGCACTAGCCACCTCGGGTGCAGGATTGTATACCTCATCCATTAAAAGGGCTCCCGCGTTGTTCGAGAAGACCCCAGTGGGGTTGCCAGCTTCATCCTTAAGAATCTTGCCGCCTGATGGGTCTGGCGTTTCAGCAGTAATGCCGATTTTCTCGATTGCACAGGTGTTGGCGCTAAACGTGTGCATGTCAACCTGCTGCAAAAAGACCGGACGGTCCGAAATGTACTCATCGATCATCGCCGCCGTAGGCATCTCGGGCACATCCCACTGGAACTGGATAACCTGACAGCCCACGATCCACTCGTTGTTCGGGTGGTCTTTGGCAAACACCTGCACGCGTTCCATACACTGCTCGAAGCTTGTGCAATCGATGAGATTGACGGCGAAATCGGGATCGGACACAAAGGCGCCCTGGGCATAGTGAGTGTGTGAGTCGATGATGCCAGGCATGACGAGCTTATCGCCATAGTCGCGCACCTCGGTATCGGGCCCGATAAAAGCGTCGAGGTACTTATCCTCGCCGCACGCAACAATCCTGTCACCTGCGACGGCAACGCCGCCCTTGAACGGGCCAGCCCGTCACCAGTGAACACAGCATTACTTTTGATGACTAAATCCGCTTTGTCCATATGAGCCTCCTCAGACGTTACAGGACAATGGATATGCGCCACGATACGACGCGCCCAATCGGTGAGGGAGCATTTGTCGCTCCCTACATGACACGTGCCTACGAGCGGTCGGGTGTCTGTCCAGCGCCCTACGCCCCGTGTCAACACCCATTGACGCACCTCCTGCACAAGCTGCCAAGATGGAAGCGAGCGAACGGACGGCTTAAGAAGGTTTACACGTCTGAGCAGGTATTTTATTGTCTAAGTTTATTGTCGCTTCTTTACGCCGAGCGGTCTGCGATATGCCGTCAGCCGATCCTCTCCAGCCTTACGAGCGCCAGAATGTCTCAATCAAGTCGTCACGCGCCTTGACTTCGCTCTTTACATAGATGCGATGCAGGTGAGCCTTGACGGTACCCGGGCTAATCACAAGTTCGTTAGCAATATTTTGGACATCGAGTCCACGCAATACGAGTGTAAGCACTTCCTGTTCGCGCTTTGAAAGCCCATGCTCGTCCGAGAAAATCACAACACGCGAGACAAGGTCCTCCCGTGCATCACGGCGCTCTGTCGCTACCTCTTCATCGGCACGAGGGTGACGCGAGAACACACGTAAGATATGGCTGAACTGTTTGAATAGCTGAACGGCTGCAGCCACAAACAATAAATTCTCTGAGATATTCCGCTCGCCCAGATACCATAAAAAGGCGCTCACTATCACGTTGTCAACGTCAGGCGTGCAGAATAGGATCATATAGGTATCCTCGATAACCACCATCACGGTAAGCACGCAGGCTATGCGAAAGAACGTCCGAGAGCGCTCAAGATCGAGCCGCTCAGCTCTATTCTCCGTCTTGCGATAGCGGGCGTAAACATATACCAAGCAGAATGCCATTCCCAAATCGCGCGCAAGCCAAAAAAGATATTGCTGAACCTGGCTCGCAAAGCCAGTACGAGGTACCAGAGCAAGCTGAAGCACGGCGATCGGTACGACATATGCGGCAACGCGCTTAACGGTCACCTCATCGTGTAAGCGAAACGTTACCCAAAGCCATACGCACGCAAGAATCGCCACGCCCAGCGCGCAGCGCAGTAACGGATGTTGAAGCGGCTCATTAAACGTCACCACACAGTCATATTTGAACCGGTTGTACTCATCAAAGAAAATCACCGACATATCGAAGATATAGAGAAGGAAGCCCGCGGCCGCCACCAGACAATCGCGTCGACGAGTCATGAGCCATATTACGAGTGCAGTTGATGCCGTCACCAATCCAACGCCCATGACAAGAATCGTGTAGATAAAGAATGCGAAGCTCATACTACCCTCATTCCGCGCACAACCAGCTTGATTCCGCATTACGGTTATGGTAGAAACATCGACGAATACCAAGATCGAAAGGAGATGCCATGGCGCCGATTGCACCGCTCAAGATTATTGTCGCGCCCGCCGCCAAGGCCATCGCCAAAATCCTGTCTCTTATACAC